>DATMZK010000055.1:0-4649 GCA_035560295.1 Minisyncoccota bacterium
GATGCGGATTTTGAAAACGCGAACGCAGCTCTGAAAATTCGCGCAGGCAATGATCGATATGCGTGAGCGTGTGATAATAGCGCCCTTCGCCGGAATACAGACCGACGAGTTCAGCGAACTGCATTTCTCCATTGCCTCGGATGGGATGTAGCTTCCCCATCGAATCCCAAAAGTTGCACCATTCTTGATGCAACCGATCAACGAGTACTGGCATGATGTCTCTCCTTCAGTTTGTCGAACACGAATGGTGAGACGAATTGTTTGACGACTTGTTCCCAATCATCGGGACCGACGAGTCCTTTCACGATGCTCGAGCTGATGTCTGCGATCTCGCGCGGCGGCATCAAGAACACCGTCGTGATACCGGGATCGAAATCTTCGTTGAGGTAACGGAGCGTGCGCTCGTATTCGAAGTCGGCCACACTGCGGATACCGCGCAAGATGTGAGTGGCACGCGCATCGCGCGCAAAACGAACGAGATACTTGTTCTCGAACGTTTCGAAGCGCATGTTGGGATGCCCTGTTTCATACTGGCGCAACATTTCAAGACGCTCTTCGAGAGTGAACATGCAGCGCTTGTCGGGATTAATGCCGATTGCGACAATAAGCTCATAGAACAATACATATCCCTTCCCGATCATCCAGGCATGGCCATAGGTGGGCGGATCAAACGTACCCGCATATACAGCAGTTTTGCGCGACATGATGGCGCTCCTTCCGTTTTGTATTTCAAAGTTCTACCCTCAAAGCGGTATACAACTTATCCGACAAAAGGCAAGATTCGAACGATACCGCTCTCCTCACTTGCCCAAATCCAACACCTCATCGATCCGAATCTGTGCGACAAATTCTGGTACGTGCGAGACCAGTATCATCGCGCCTTGGTAGGCGTCGAGCGCTTCTGCAATGATTGGCAGGTGGCGAAAGTTGATGTGGTTGGTCGGCTCGTCGAGGATAAGCAGGCCTGGCTGGAGCAACACAAGCCGCGCGAAAGCCACCAGTCCTTTCTGGCCTTCGGATAAATGCCCGATCTTGGAACGAATGAGATCGCTCGTGATCAGGAAGCCCGAGGCAACGCTGCGCAAGCGCTCCTCTCGTTGATCGTCCATCACCGCGATGAGTTCGTCGTACACCGTTTTTTCAAAATCGAGGTTGGAAAAATCTTGTCGGTAGTAGCCGATTCGTACACCTTCGGTGATAGTGGCTCCCTCGGCGGAGCCTGTCGCGAGCGATTCAAGAAGTGTCGATTTGCCAATGCCGTTTGGGCCTTGGAGCAACAGGTGCTGCTCTTTGCGCAGGGATACCTTCTTCTTGCGCATAGTGGCTTTGTGCTCGCGAATGATTTTGAACGACGTGATATGCAGCAATTCCCCCGAAAGATTTTCTTGGCACGGTATGGTAAACGATCGAATGGTTTTATCTTCGCGGCGCACATCGACCATCGATTCCTCGGCTGCCTCGGCCTTTTGCCGCATGCGCTTGGCGACCAGGCGCAATCCGCCTCCTTTTTTTGCAAATTTGTTGGCCTGCTCTTTGTTGGCGATGATGGTTTTGGTGAGCTGCGCGTTTTTCATCTGTTCTTTTTCAACCCGCGCGCTGATCTCGGCGACCACGTCGAAATAATTGCCTGCGTATTGCTCCACCTTGTGCGTGTGCACGTCGAGATACAACACGCCCTGCGTGAATGCATTGAGAAAATCGGCGTCGTGCGAAATGACGATGCAGGTTTTATCGTAGTCGATCAAAAATTGTGTGAGATGTGCGATGCCCGCTTTGTCGAGATTGTTGGTGGGCTCATCCAGCAAGAGCAAATCGGGTTTTTGGATCAGCGCCGAAGCGAGCAAGAGCCGCGCCTGCTGTCCGCCAGAAAATGATTTGATGAGTCGATCCGAAGGTGCCACCAAGTGCACAATCTCGAGCACTGCCTTGATTTTGGGATCGATGTCGTAGACTTTTGTCGCAAAACATTTTTCAAAAAATTCTCGCACCGTGAGATTCAGTTCATTACGCGGAATCACCTGCCGCGCGATCGCAATTGAGAGCCCGCGGTCGATATGCAACGCGCCCGATTCGGGCGCAATTGCTTTGGTGATCAATCCAAAAAGCGTGCTTTTGCCGGCACCATTTTGTCCCATGAGCGTGATTTTGCTGCCGCGACGCACCGAAAAAGACGCCTCATCGAGAATGAGTTTATTTGCATCGTGTTCATACGACACGTCTTCGAATCGCACCACCGTATCCCCTGCCACCAAGAGAACCTACCGTATATTTCCCTAAACGCAAAGAAAAAACCCGTCCGGCAGAAACCAAAACGGGTTTCTACGCGGACGGGCATTCTACGTCTTTGATTTCAGATGATTGAAAGATCCTAGCGCCAGCGCGACAGGCCGCGGCCAGCGTCGGCGACCATTTCGGCCACAATCTCGCTGTTCACGGTCTCACCGTTGCGGAGCACGCTCTCGAGCTTGCCGTGGCGTTTCAGCACATCCAGCATCGCAAAAACGGCGCTCTCGGCCGGGCATGCTGCCTGGTGCTGTGGTTCACCCGACGCTCGCATGAGAAAGCGATTGTACGCGTCCATCATGTTCCTCCGTCACCAATAGTAATGAATGGCGAACGCGACGATCGCGATCGTGGTGAGAATTATTGAGGGCCCGACGATCCATGCGATGGACCGTATGCGGGCTCGCCGCGCCTGCGCGCCTGTGGCGGCTTCCTGAGGCATTTCTTCCCCTGAATGGAGGGCCTGCTGTCCCTCCGGAGTCGTTGCGAGTTCGGCGGCAACTGCGCCGACAAAAGGATCGCTCATCTTTTCCTCCACTTTCCCATATGTTTCCTGCCCTTAAAATACCACGCTATTTTGGTCTTGTCTAATCGTAGCTCGAAGCCCTATCGCGCACCGAGCCAGGCCAAAAGCAAGTCGAGAAATTCCTCTTGCCGCGCCGGATCGTCACTAATGCTGTGCGGGGCGTCTTTCAGTATGTGGTAGGTCAGATTGTCTTGGTTTGGCAGCGCCTTTGCATAGCTTTGCGGAATCGCGCTCGGAACAAGTTCATCGGCTTCGGATTCCACAACAAGTAGGCGTCCGGCAAAATCGTGTATTGCCCGCAAGGCGGCTGTTTCGGTATACGGATGCACAGTGGATTTCCATTGTTTCTTTTCCTCATCAACCATTCCCTCGTAATAGGCATCGGCTCTTTTTTGATGGGGCTCGTCGAAACCCGAATCTGGATAGTTGGCGGGAGCGCGCAGGCAAAGTCCCGCACAGGATCGTTTTACCGAAAGCAGGGCGGCAAGATACGAACCAAAGCTCGAACCGATCGCTGTTATTTGTTTTGGATCAACCCCCTCGCTATGCAGCAAAAAATCGTACGCAGCGATCGCCGCTTCGAGAAAATCGGTGCGTGTCAGCGCATGAATGTCACCGTCGCTCGCGCCGTGTCCGGGCAGGTCGAAGATCAAACATATATAGCCGTGCTCTGCGAGAGCTGTCGCAAGATCAACGTATCTTTCCAAATTACTCGTCCAGCCGTGGAGAAAGAGAACTGCAGGATTGGCCGCGAGCGGTTGCGGAGGGAAAAACAACATCCCGCGAAGCAGTCCTCCCGACGCAGGAATAGAAACATCGGTCATCAACAAATACTATCACTAGAAAAAACGGCGACCATCGATTCGTGGTCGCCGTTTTTAACATCATTCTCGAGCCATCGCCTCGCGCAACCCAACTGGGTACTTTGGTATACCATCGGGCTTCTCCCGCGCGTCGAGTCTCATTGCTTCGTACAGCGTGTAGAGCGCACGCCGAGTGTGCGGACTTCTGCCGCCTCCACCTGCCGTACTGCAGAATTCGACTTTGGCTACATTGCCCGCGTCATCTTGGACCGGGACGCCGTCCTCATCTATACAGAGGATAATATCGCCATCCGGCTGCAGCTCGATTCGCAACGACATCTTTCCTTGACCCATCTCATCGAGACGACCGGCGCTTTGCACTTCCCATTCTGCCATCACAGAACTCCACCAATGAATCTGCGGGAAGATTACAATAGATATATACAATCAGGTAGAAGTAATTAATGCCAATTTCTTTTGCCTGCTCCATTTTTTTATTTCAGCCTCACGCTTTTGCGCGGCGCCCCTCCCCGCATGCCGCTCGGTGTAGACGATTGCGAGGGCGCCCCTCGCTCGCGTGTACTTACTGGCCGAGCCGTCTTTGTGGCGCTTGAGGCGATTTTCGAGATCGTTGGTGATGCCGGTATAAATAGAATTATCGGCGCATTTGAGGAGGTAGACGTAGTACATAGGGTATCCCTCGTTTTGCTCGGGTCACTTAAAATTTATCACACCAGACGATGCTGAAACTTCTAAAAACAAACGGCGGCCATCATAGGATGGCCGCCTCAATTGATTATTTACTGGATGAACCGCCTCAAGTTTTCCTTTATAACCTTTGCCGGCAGATAGACTAGGTGGAAGTCGGGGTCGGATTCGGTCAATTCTTGGTTTCCCCCACCGACCATTCCGAGCACATTCCCATACTGATCCCATAGCGGACTGCCGGAGACACCAGGCCAGCTCCTCATTATTAATCCACGCCAAGGACTCTTAAGCTGCTGGCCCAGAACCGCAAGATGCTCGGAAGGTTCGCG
>DATMZK010000056.1:0-5455 GCA_035560295.1 Minisyncoccota bacterium
GAAAACGGCATCGATCTTGCGGAGTACGTCGCGCAGCTGAGGTATTCCTACTGGGAGTACATCCACGGCTACAACCTCTACATCGCCGCAGATCCGGTCATCGCGAATCGCTATCGCGTCTTTGCGAGGTGGTTCGAAATGGTGCAGCGAGGTATCGGAGGCGAGTTCAGGCCGCTTATGAGGCTGTCGTACGACATCTTCGACGGTGTGAACAAAATTTCCGACGACCGAACGCCCCCGGCCATTCTCGATCGCATGCAAGACATTCTGCATCTCTACAACGAGGTGCGCAGTCTGTTCGGGCAGCAAATGTGTTGGATCGAAGAGATCCAGCTGGGTGCCAATGGCGCGTTGTACTTTCTGCAGCGCAGCGTCGGGCAGTTGTTCAAGCCCTGCGCGTGGTCGTTCGACGGCGATGAGGCGTGTGATCTGCTTATCGGGCACACATACGACTACGGCGAAGTGCGAGGCACGACGCCGAAAGAGGGGATCAAGGTCGACTTTGTACTCGACGAAGGGATTCGCGCTCGCCGGTTGAAGAGCTATTCGCACACGGCGCTTCTCGATGCCCACATCGATTCGTCGGTTTGCGAGCAGCAGCGGCTCCTTTCGATCCCAGCGTACATTCAGACGTCCCCGCCGCACCATGGATCGGGCATCTGCGATCCGCACAGTGCGATCCTTCCGATCGTGCGCTGCCCGCTCTTCCTTTCTGCCCCGAAGATGCACAAAAAATTCCCCGCCGATATTCTCGACCGGATACGCACTGTGTCGCGGGCAAAGCGAGGAGACGATCCGCAGTGGTATATGAACCACAAAAAAATGGCTCGCATCAAGCTGCATATCCGCTCCGATGGCAATGAGGCGCGGGTGCGTGTGGTCAACATTTACTGAACCTTCGGTTTCGAATCTACTAGAACCTCGCAGCGACGCGAGGTTCTTTCTTTTTGAATGTCGTATACCTCATAAACTCATACACAGCCATTACTTTCTAATTCGCGCGAATAAGCAAGTATGGCGTGCTAGGATTGTGAGATGAAGGAGGCGCAATTGGAGCGGTATTTGAAAGCACTGGCCAATCGAAGGCGATTGGCGATCCTACACATGCTGCTGAAACGCAAAGAGGCGAGTGTGGGCACCATAGCAGATGCGATCAAGCTCTCGCTCACTTCAACCTCGAAACACCTCTTGATTCTCGAACGCGCCGGCTTTACGGACAAAGAACAGAAAAGTCTCAACGTGTACTACCGAATTGTGTCCGACGCCCCCGCCATTCTTTCTCACGTGCTCAAACTACTTTCTAATTCGCGCGAATAAGCAAATAGACCAAGGGGGGGTGTAGAACCAAGCTGCATGCAAAGGCGTTATCCGGGGATTACTGTCCTAGCGCCTGGTATCAAAAATCCGAAAGTTTGAAGCCGAGGTACATGCCGGCGCATGCGCCAGCGCCGCCGAGGATGATTGAGGAAATCGAAAAGATGCCCGCACCCCAGAGATCGGGAATAAAGCTGCCGATGGTCGAGCCTACAATCATACCGATCCAAATAAGCGGGCGAGAACGCATGGGCTTATTCTAGCAGCCTGCAGTGGCGTTTTTTGTTATACTCCCGCAATGCAAATCACTTTACACACCAACAAAGGCGAGATCGTGCTCGAGATGATGGAGAAAGATGCCCCGAATACCGTGGCCAATTTTGCGAAGCTCGCAAAGGAGGGATTTTACGACGGCACCAAATTTCACCGCATTATCAAAGATTTTATGATTCAGGGCGGCGATCCGCAGACCAAAGACGATTCGCTTATGGCGCGCTGGGGCAACGGCGGGCCGGGCTACAAATTTGCCGATGAGATTCATGCGAACAATCGCAACGACGTCGGCACCATCGCGATGGCCAATTCCGGCCCCAACACCAATGGCTCGCAATTTTTCATCAACGTCGCCGACAACAGTTTTCTCGACACCAAGCACACCGTCTTTGGGCAAGTCATCCGCGGTATGGAAGTTGTGGAGCAAATCGCTGAGGTGGAAACCAACGCCTCCGATCGTCCCCTTGAAGCAGTCGTTATTGAGAGCGTGACGTTTTCTTAATCCTTTGCGTTCGCGCGAGGGCGGTGTGCTACAATCCCAAAAATCATGGAGGACATCGGAGAAAAGTGCGGCGTCTTCGGGGTATACGGCAAGGGCCTCGACGTTGCACGCCTCACCTTTTTCGGCCTCTACGCACTCCAGCACCGCGGGCAAGAAAGCTCGGGTATAGCGACCTCAGACGGCGCCCAATTGCACTCGCACCTTGGCATGGGCCTTGTTTCGCAGGTGTTCGATGAACAGTCCATTGCATCGCTGCCCGGCCATATTGCAATGGGACACAATCGGTATTCCACGGCAGGCGGCTCGCGCATCGAAAATGCGCAGCCGATTTTGGTAGACGGCGGCGCGATGGGGCAGCTCGCACTGGCACACAATGGCAATTTGCCAAGCCCGGTAGCGCTCGTTTCATTTCTTTCCGCACGCGGAATTGCGCTCGAACAAACATCGGATTCATGGATGATGGCCGAAGCAATCGCGGCAGTCGTGCGCGAAGGCAAATCACTCGAAGATGCGATCAAAGAAGTGTATCCACTCATGACGGGCGCGTTTTCATTGCTTGTGATGAGTAAAGAAAAGCTCGTGGCGCTGCGCGATCCCTGCGGCATCCGCCCACTTTCGATCGGGAAACTCAACGGTGGATTTATTTTCTCCTCCGAAACTTGCGCATTCCATCCAGTGGGCGCGACGCACGTGCGCGATGTAAATGCGGGCGAGATGGTAGTGGTAGACGCCGCCGGCATGCGAAGCGAGCAAATAGTCGAGGGGAATCAGAAGCTTGATATTTTTGAATTCGTGTATTTTTCTCGCCCGGATTCCGAGCTTCTCGGCAAATCGGTGTATCAAGTGCGTAAAAATTTTGGACGCGAGCTCGCTGTCGAACGACCCATCAGCGCCGATGTCGTGATTCCGGTGCCAGAAACGTCGGTGCCCGCAGCGATTGGCTATTCGCAGGCGCGCGGCATTCCGTTTGAAATGGGGCTCACCAAAAATCGCTACATCCATCGCACTTTCATTGCACCGGAGCAGCACATTCGCGATCAGGGTGTGAAGGCAAAGCTCACGCCGCAGCGCGAGGTGATCGCAGGGAAGCGCGTGGCGGTGGTAGACGACAGCATCGTGCGTGGCACGACTTCGCGGCAGATCGTGGCGATGCTCTTTGAAGCGGGCGCAACAGAAGTGCACATGCTCGTGTGCTCGCCGCCGGTCGTGTTTCCCGACTTTTACGGTATCGACACTCCTCGCCAGCAAGATCTCTTGGCCGCAACGCACACGATTCCGCAGATTCGTGAATATCTTGGGGCCACCTCGGTACAATTTCTTTCCTATGCCGGCATGATCAAAGCAACCGGCATTTCTGAAGACAAATTTTCCACCTCATTCTTCACCGGCGAATATCCCATCGACATTAAAGAGCGCCGCAACGAAATCAACACGAAGCCCGTGTGCTACACGCCGTTCAAAGAGGAAGCGGTGGCGTAAACCTCATGTTCTCTTCATACAAACCTCATCTTCGATTCATTAAGGTGGGGCATTACCGGCTTACTTTCAATTCAAGGGGTATGCAAATACGAGCGGCTTTTCTTATTATAGTTTCGGCTCTCATGGTGTCGGCTTTTGCAACGGTGCCCGCGCTCGCACTTTCCGTCTCAGGCGAAGACAACGGAAATGCACAGGCAACCGTGGGTAATTCGACCAATGTCGATGTAAACATCACTGGCAGCACGTCGGTACATGGCGACGACAACGACAAGAGCAATGCGGAAAACGCATCCGCGCAAGGGGAGGGCGGTGTCAGCCTCACACGAGGGGAAGTAGACGATGGTGGTGTTACGCCGACATCTTCGGCTCCTGCGAGCGTGAGCAGCAATGCTGATTTGTCGGGATTTGTTGCTGCGCAGATGAAAAAAGATTCGCATATCAGCACGGTGCAAACCTCGTCTTCGAGTGTCATGGTGACGTATCAGCAACCGGCTCGATTCCTCGGCATCTTCCCGATCATGGTCGATGTGACAGCGCAGGTGAGCGACAACGGCAGCGTCATGCTCTCGTATCCGTGGTTCCGTTTCCTGCTCAAGACCAATGAAGCCGATCTTCACGCAGCGCTGCAATCGCGTGTGCAGTCGGATTGGAAAGGGGCAGCGGCAACGCATGCAAATGGCGGCGCGAGCGCAAATGCAGCGGTGCAGCTGAGCGCACAAACGCAGGCGCGTTTGATCGCAGATTTGCAGGCAGTCTTGCAAAGTCAGTTGACTGCGGCAATGAGCACGAGCGCAACTGCCTCCGGCTCAGCGAGCACGCAGTAACGGTATAAAACGGAAATAAAAAAGAGCCGGTCCCATAGGACCGGCTCTTGCAGTTGTACGGGAACTTGCCGTCGTTACGGCAGCTCGGCGAGCGCTTGCTTGTAGGCTTCTTCTTCGTGCGCGACGCTGATCGCGATCACGTATAGCACCTTTTGCCAATATGGGTAACGTTTGAACGGCAAGCGAAATTCGCTGAGGAGCCCGACGGAACTCCGCGCCAAGCGCATCAGCGGTGAGCCGGGCCGCAATTTGAGGAGCGGGAAGCCCCTTTCGACCGCCATGGTGAGGAGTGCGATGTCGCTCATTTCCTCGAGGCAGTGGCGTCGGTCGCTCGGCACGGTGAGTAGCTCGGCGACCACGCTGTCGAGCATTCGTAGCTGCTCGCCCAGGGTAAGAGTGCCGAACCCAACCGAAAACGCCGCCGGCTCGGGCCAGGGGACCATGCTTGTGTTCATCGTCGCGTCCTTCTGTTCTTGGGAGCTGCGTGATGGCATGCTCCACCGCCGATACCATACAATTTTAGAGTAGTTGAGTCAACTTGAAGACGCGAGTGTTCACGTTCTCAAGTTGTGAGGCGATTTGGATCAGGTATCGCCTCGGGGACCTGTGTGCAGCTGTTTAGCTGCAGAAGCTCTGCGTGCGTCTGCGCCGCTTGCCCATCGTTAGCGCTGTAACAGCGAGAAAAAGCGGAAGGGCATCCGCCACCAGCATCAACACCTGGATAGCGACATTGATCGGAGTAAACCCAGTCGCGTCCAGGAGGCCATGCATAAACCAATACTGCACGGCGAACGCATCGGCTAGCACGATGTTCAGCCAGAATTCGGCGGCCATCTCGATGTGCAGGCGTTTCTTCGGTTCCAGCAGCTGCTGCAGCCGAAGGAGAACCCCGTTCATCATCGTGGCGATGAAAATCAGCATGAAGAGCATTTGAATTCCGCCGATGATCACCGGATCGCCGCCGATGTAAGTGAGTATCGCGAAAACCATTGTGAAGGCGGCAAACGCGATCTGGATGAAGGGATCTTCCCACCCACGCTCCAGGTCCAGGTCGACGAACCAC
>DATMZK010000057.1:0-6586 GCA_035560295.1 Minisyncoccota bacterium
AGAAAAAGAGATCACGGCGTATCACGAAGCCGGACACGCGCTCGTCGCGAGCGTTTTGCCCTATGCCGATCCGGTGCACAAAATTTCGATCATTTCTCGAGGCCGCGCGGCTGGCTACACGCTCAAATTGCCGCTCGACGAGCACCGCATGCAGTCGAAGAAAGAATTTTTGGACGACATCGCGGTTTCGATGGGCGGCTACATTGCCGAAAAGACGATCTTCGGCGATCTGACGACCGGCGCAGCCAACGATTTGCAGGTGCTCACCGGACTCGCCCGCGACATGGTGACCAAATACGGCATGAGCGAAAAAATGGGACCGATGGTGTTCGAGGCGATGCCGGGCCGCACGATGTTTGGTGGCGGCGTTGAAGGTGGCGAACAATCGCAAGAGGTTGCCGCGCAAATCGATGCAGAAGTGAAGAAAATCATCACCGATGCGCACAAAAAAGCAGAAGACATCATCAAAAAGCACCGCTCGGCGCTCGACGCGATCGCGCAGCACTTGGTGGAAGTGGAAACTATTGAGCGTGACGCATTCGAAAAAATCTTGATTGCGCACGGCATCGTTCCCAAGAAAAAAGAAACAATCGAACCGCAGGCGCAGGTGGTGATCGACTAAAGAAACAGCGCCCGTCGCAGAAAGCGAGGGGCGCTGGAGAACTAGGCTTTGGATTGGATTAACAGCTTTTTTCGGCTGAAGCTGCCTGATCTTGCTTGAGGCAGATGACGACCATGAGGCCGAAGAGACAGTAGAAGAAGCCGTCGACCAGAAAAATGCCGGTCCAATCATGCTTCCCGTCGATCCCCACGGAAAGGATCAGAACCGAAAGCAGCCAGGCGATCCCGCAGCCGAGGCCGTAGCGCTCGCGCAGTGAGGGGTCGATGCGTCCGTGCCTCAGATCCACCGTAAGTATCGGCAGCCAAAGGAGGAATTCCAACCCGGCGACCACGGCGTCGGCACCTTTTTGAATCCCACGATTCATGACCCACGTTCTCCGTTGTTCAATGAGCGATAATGCCACTGAGGAATGTAGCACCGAATTTCTAGCTTTGCACCTGCCAATGAAAAGTCTCGTTGCCGAGGCCATGTTGCACATGGCCGACGGGCCACACTTTTGTGCCATCTTCGGTAACGACCGGCTCCTCGAGCTGCCAGTCTTTTTTCACTAGGGTCATTTGTTCGCCGCTCGGCTCGACACCGAAAAACTTCGGCCCGTTGAGGCTAAGGAAACCTTCCAGTTTGTCCAGCGCGTTCATTTCGTCGAACACTTGCGTATACATTTCGACTGCAATGGGGGAGTTGAACACGCCGAAGGCAACGTTTGAAGAAAACTTTTTACTCTCCGGATGCGGCGCGGTGTCGGTGCCTGCGGAGATGAATGAGTGTCCCTTTGCGGCGAGTGCGCGAATTGCCTCGCGATCGGCGGCGGTTTTTACCAGTGGTTTGCAGTGTAAGAGAGAGCGATAGCCGCCGTTGAATGCCTGGATGCGATCGTACATAAGGTGGTGGGGGGTAATTGTGGCGACGAGCTGGCCTTCCTTGCCATTTTTTTCCATAAATTCGCATCCTTCGCGGGTGGTCATGTGCTCGAGTGAGATCTTCAGGTTGGGAAATGCTTCCAAGAGGCGAGGCAACACGTCGGCAAAAAATAATTTCTCGCCGTCGTATGGATCCTCTTCTTCGTTGTGATCATTTAAATGCACTTCGCCGTGCAAAAGGAGCGGCATACCTGCGCGTTCCATCGCCGAGAGTTGTTCTTTGGCTTCCAAAATGTTGCGGAATCCCCACTGGCTATTCGTTGTGGCGCCCCAGGGGTACGATTTTACTGCGAACACCTTTTTTTCTGCGGCGCCTTTTTCAATTTCTGCCGGACTCAGTGTTTTCGTGAGATAAAAGCTCATCAGCGGCTTAAAGGCGTTGGACGGAATAGCGGCCATGATTTCCTCTCGGTATTTCATTGCACCCTCCACCGTCTCAATCGGCGGCTCGGTGTTGGGCATAATGAGGCCGCCACCGAATTTGGCTGCGGTGATGGGCGTTACTGCCTTTAGCATTGCACCTTGGCGCAAATGCACGTGGGAATCAAAGGGTTTTTTGATCGTAATGGAATCGGTCACGCCAGTAGTATACACTGGCCTCTATGGCAAAAAACGATACCGCAGCAAAGGCATTAGCACTCCACAAAAAACTTGGGGGGAAAATTCGAATTGAACCTGCGGCACCGGTGCGCAATCGCGCCGATCTTTCGCTGGTGTACACGCCCGGCGTGGCGGCAGTTTCTTCGCATGTCGCGAAGCACCCCAAAGACGCGCGCATCTATACCGGCAAAGGGCGCATGGTGGCTGTGATTTCAGATGGTTCTGCGGTTTTGGGACTCGGCAACATCGGAGCGCTCGGAGCGTTGCCGGTTATGGAAGGGAAGTGTGCACTGTTTAAAGCATTTGCCGGAGTTGATGCAATTCCGCTTGTGCTCGACACACAAAACGCCGATGAGATCGTTGAGACTGTACTTCGCGTTGCGCCCGCGTTCGGCGGCATCAATTTGGAAGACATTGCCGCGCCGAAGTGTTTCGAAATTGAACGGCGGGTGATCGAGCGACTCGATATTCCCGTCATGCACGACGACCAGCACGGCACCGCAATCGTCGTGCTCGCGGGGCTCATCAATGCGCTCAAGGTGGTCAAAAAAAGAATGGAACAGGCGAAGATTGTGATTGCCGGCGCCGGCGCTGCGGGCCATGCGGTGGCAGAGCTTTTGCACGCCGCGGGAGCAAAACACATGCTCGTGCTCGACAGCAAGGGCATCCTCGCACGCAATCGCGCCGATATGTCTCCGCACAAAATCGCGCTCACCGCGTTTACCAATCGCATGAATCTCCACGGCGGGCTGCGTGAAGCGCTGAAAGGTGCCGACGTGCTGATCGGCGTCTCGGGCCCCGGGCTTGCCAAGACTGAGCACATCAAACTGATGGCAAAAGACGCGATCGTCTTTGCGCTTGCCAACCCAACACCCGAAATAATGCCCGACGAAGCCAAAAAAGGTGGCGCAAAAGTCATCGCCACGGGCCGCTCCGATTTTCCAAATCAAATCAACAACTCGCTCGCATTTCCAGGTGTGTTCCGTGGCGCGCTTGACCATCGCGTAAGCAAAATCACGCAGCAGATGAAACTAAACGCTGCAAAAGCAATCGCCGCGCTGGTACGCAAACCAACCGCAAACAAAATCGTGCCCGACATGTTCGACAAGCGCGTTGCCAAGGCGGTCGCCAAAGTGATACGCTGAGTTTCTCCGCCCTTAGCTCAATGGTTAGAGCACCGAGCTTATACCTCGGTGGTTCCTGGTTCGAGTCCAGGAGGGCGGACATGGAAATGCAAGAAATCATCGGAGATTACCAGGCATTCTTTGGCGACATATCTGACCATCTTCAGACGCTTGGTGTCGACATTTCAAAGTACCCGCTGAGTCACCTTGGAATCAAGTTCGCCAGCTTTGAAGAGTACGAGCACGCGCGCGACGCCATAAAAAAACATACTGCTGCATTTGCTGAAAACGAACACAATGGTCGGCCGATCGCGGTTATGCAGCTACGTACTCCGCTCCATTTATCGCGCGGATGTAGCGTCGACATCCTCGAACTTATGCCACCCAAACCAGACAACAAGTATCCGACGGGACTCGAGCATCTAGGCGTTGTCATAGGCGCGGCATTAGAGGAGTTTGCCGCGACCCATCAATCAGTGATTACCGGCAGGCAGGATCAAGGTCCTCTGTGCAAACCTTTTTTCATTCTCCTCGATACTGGTAAGCGGGTTAAGTTTTATGATCTCGCCCTCAAAGATGTTATTGAAAAAGAAGGAAAGAGCTTCATCTCGTTGTAAAAGTTCTGACGTTGTCCGACAGGGCGGACAAAAAAAGCGAGGGACAAGCTGTGTCCCTCGCCAAAGATCAACGAACAATTCGTTGCACATACCGCTCTCCAACCGAGATCTCGACGGTGCTGCCCGCTTTCCACTCGAGCGCTTTTTCGACCACGCCGTCGGAAAAAATGTAACCACCGTTTGGCATTTCGGAAACGACCGTGAGCGGCTCTTCCGGCGTGATACGACCGGTGATGATTTCGATGCCGGTCGTGGGCGAGGGGAAGGGCTCGCGTACGATGAACTCGAGTTCGTCTTCGGTTGGCGAAGGCGGATGCGAGAGCTTGTGCGGACGCCCGCCCGTTACGCCTTGGATCATCGTGCGAACCGCGTGCATCCAGCCCGTCGAGCCGACACCGGTCGCGACGATAATGCCGCTTGAGGATTGATGTTCCTCGTCGCCCTCAAACGATAGTGCATAGCGCGCAGAGATTTGATCTTTGCGGCCGATGAATACGTCGTTGACGCCCCAGAGCGTGCGATCGTCGTCGATGGTCGCTTTGATGAACGGCAATCGCTCAGTCATGTGTTCGCCGGCGCGGATGCTTGCGATCAAGCCGCCGAGCATGCCCGGCGAAAATCGCATCAAGACGCCGGCAATCGTACGCGGATCCGGATTGATGCAGATGATCGGTTGATCGCGCACGTACTTTGCCGTGTTGACGAACAATCCGTCTGGACCGCAGACCACGATCACATCGTTGTCCCGGAAGAGGAAGTTCGGCAAACGATTGCGATCGACGGTTGCGGTCGGCAGATCCCCCGGGATCTGCCGTCGCAAATCGACGAGTGCAGCGCGGTACGCAGCGTCTTCTTGCCGGTACGCATCGATCGACTGGCCACGCGATTCTAAGACGAATCGCGCAGCGCCCTCGGTCATATGCTGTCGTACGAGCTCCTCGAGCCGCGTTTCTTTCGTAACGATGACGAGCCGGTCCATGACGACCTCACTTTTGGCCGAGCGCCGCCAGCATCTCGGGAACGATCGAGAGATTGCCGATACGACCGCTGCGGGCCATTTCCATCAGCGCGGCGCCGAGCACCTTGCCGGGCTCCACCGCGTCAAACGGCGCGAGGCGAACGCGGATTGCTTCGGCGTCGGCCGCCGCTTCTTTCCCGCGGTTCAAGATCTGCGCCTCGACGAGCTTGCCACGCTCTCCTTCGAGATTGAGCGCGGTCGCGGCTTCGTAGCGCTTCACCGCCCGGTCGTTGGCTGCGCCCTTGAGCCGACGGCCATGGATCGCAGCGTCGGATGCGGCGAGCATTTCCTGACGCTCCTTTGAACCGATCGCTTCGACCACGTCCTCGTCGTCGACTTCGATGCTTTCGACCGAGCAGGAATCGATGGCGATGCCGAGCTTGCCGAGCTGGCTTTGGCCGGAAAGGTGCGCCATGATCGCGTCTTCGAACGCCTTGTGGCTCTGAATCGCTTGCTCGATGTCTATACCGCGCGCCGTTTCCTGGATGGGGGCGAGCACGTTGCCGACCACGAGCGTGTTGAGCGCGGTTTCCCACGGATTGAGATACGAGCCGCTCTTGCGATCGACGGTGAAGTCGAACTGCGAAAGCGCCGTTGCGGCAGAAAGCGAAATTTTGATATCGCCGCTCACCGTGACGACCTGCTTATCTTTTGTACGCGCTTCCGAAGAGAAGTTCAGAATCTGCAGCGTCGTCGGCACCACCGCGATAGTCGTTTTCGGGCCGATCAAACCGCTGTAGGCGAGCCCCTTGTCGACGGGGCGACCGCCCTTGAGGAAGAACACGTTGCCCGTGGCACCTGCGCCGCGGAAGAGGGTAATCAACATGACGGGTCCTTTCGGTGTTGGGTATGTGCTTTTCAAAGAGCACGTCGGTCTTTCTGTTTACCGACTAAGTGTAGAATATACACTTACTAAATTTCGTCAACTGGGGACAAGTGTTACGAAATAAAAACACGTCATGTCAAACGCTCCGCCCTGGCAGTTTGCGGTTGCAGGGTTTGCACAGTAGGATTCGGTCGATGGGTCACCTCAACGAAAAAATTGATTTTACTGTTTGCATCTACATCGTTTTTGAAAACAAAGTGCTGATGCATCGGCACAAAAAGCTCGGCATTTGGCTGCCGCCGGGCGGGCACGTAGAGCTCGACGAAGATCCCATTCAGGCCGCGATTCGTGAAGCCAAGGAGGAAACCGGGCTTGATATTGAGTTGGTAGGGGAATCGCGCAAGTACAACACGCCCTATGCATCGCAAGATTTGGTACGACCACGTTTTTTGAATAAACATTTTTTTGACACCTCGCGCACGCATGAACATGTGAATCTTGCGTTCCTTGCTCGCGCACACAGCGCCGATGCACGTCATGAAGTCGAGGGAGGCGAAATGAAATGGTTCTCGGCAGATGAACTTTCTGATCCGCAATACAATATCGTTGCCGATGTGCAGCATCACGCGCGCGTCGCACTCGAAGAGTTGCGCACGTAGCGCTTGCACCGAGCGTCTCTCGTGAGACAATGTGCGTATGAAAATGCTTTCCGTTGCTGCGGTTGGCTTGTTTGCGTCAATCGCTTTTTTTGCTCCTGCGCTTGTTTCCGCAGCAACCATTCAGGTCTCGATGACCGACGATGTCTTCACCGCAAAAAGTGTAACGATCAATGCGGGCGACACTATCATTTGGACCAACA
>DATMZK010000058.1:0-8425 GCA_035560295.1 Minisyncoccota bacterium
GCGAACATTCAGACCATCGAGGATCGCGAGATTGGCAGCGTAGGCATTGGCGTTGACGTACCATACGCTACCAAGCGCAAGCAGGCCGCAGACACTGGCAACGATTGGCAATGATTTGCCCGATACCCACTCACGAGCGAACAGGGGCTTGTTGCCCTGCGCATGCGATACACGAAAGACGATGTAACCAAGTACGCTCGCAAACAAAATGTAACTCGTGACGTTGTCGAAGACGGTCAGGTTGTGAATAAAATATCCAACGAGAAGACCAACCAAGATCGCCTGCTCGCGTTTTGAAAATGCAATACTTTTCCAAAGTGCCCATAAGGTGGCTGCAAAAATAGAAAGATACGCGAGGAGGCCGAGCGTGCCGCCGGCGACCCACCAATCGAACACGATATTGTGCACGCGATCAAACCACTGCTCCTGCGCGTACATGCGCGGGTCGTAGTATTTGTCGAACACGATCGCGTAGTTTTCTTGGCCCCACCCGAGGATCGGTCGCTCTTCTATCCCGTGCCAGGCCATGGAAATATTGAGAAAACGCGCCTGCGCGGTGTTGTCCGAGAGCGAAATCGAGGAGAGGCGCTGCAAAAAGCCGATATTTTGCACAAAGCTCACGTCGCGCGCAGCATAGAGTGCGCCGCCAAGCACGACGAGCGTCGCGATTGATCCGGCGGTTATCAGTTTAAATCGCTTCGAGCTCTCGCGTGAAAACGCATACAATACGAGTGCAACGACTGCCCCGCCGATGAGGCCGAGTTCAGCGCCGCGCGTGCCCGTGAGAAGCAAGGTCATCGTATCGAGCGCAATCACAACACCCAAAAAGGCCGAGCGACGAGTCTGCATAAGGCCATACACGAGCCCGATGAGGAAAATGTAGACAAAAAATACTTTGAACGCGACCGCTGGGCTCTGCATTGCCACAATGATGAACGGAAGGAAAAGGCCTGCGCAAATGGTGATTGCATCGCTGCGTTCCCACCGTTTCTCACCGTGTTGAAGCCACAGGAGCGCTGCGATAAATACGTTGAAGAGCATGTAAATAGCCAAATAAATCGGGTTGCCGAAAGTCGCGTCGATGCGCGCGGAGAGTCCGGTGCCACCTGAACCGAAATCCAAGAATCCGCCGACCTGCAAAATGCCGAGCATACTGACAAACAGCGAAACGGCGAGCGACCATTCAAAAAACTTCCGCCAAAGTTGTTCGGTATTCAAAACGCACGCAGCGACAACGACCACCAGGAGCGTGTGCATGATGGTGATCCACCCATCCATGCGCTCAAAATTGCTCCAAAAACTCTTGAAGGGATTCACGCCCTGCAGATCGGCGATCGCCATGATGAACACGAAGAGCGCAAACGTGCCGAGTATCCAACTACGAGCCGGTCGGTATCGCGGAAAACAAATGGCAAGGGCAAGCCAGGCAAACGAGATGATTTCGACAATGATGCGAAAGACGAAATTTTTGCCGGTGATGTAGGGAAAGAACAGGCCATCAGCAACAATGAGCGCAACCGCCGGAAGGAGGAACACGCCACCAAGGACGATCCATCGCAAGACTTTTTCGACACCTGACATTCCCGCCATGCTAACAGAGAAGCGCGATGCTGCAAGGCGCCTCAGCCAAGCACCTCGTGCGCCGCTTTCGTGAGCGCTTCGTGCAAGAGACCGTTGGACGCGGCAACGCCCGCAACTGGCCGTTCAAATTGCGAGACGTAGCGGATGCGCTCCCCGCGCGCATCGGTGAACGCGCCGCCTGATTCGGTGAGGATGAGCTGCGGCGCGCATGCGTCCCACTCGCCCACCTGCGCCTGCGTCCAATACAAATCGCCCTGCCGCTCTGCGATGAAACAAGCCTTGATGCCGAGCCCCCCGCGACGCTCCGGTGCAGAGCCAAGGAGCGCAGCGACTCGATCGGATTGCTCGGATTGATGGCTTTTTGAGAGCAAAATTTTTGCATTGTGCGGATTGCTGATTTCTGAGACAGACATTTTTTGTCGCTTGCCGTCTCGTTCAGCATAAGCGCCGCCGCCTTTTTCGGCACTCCAAAGGGCGCCCATCTGCGCGGCGTAGACAACCGCCAGGATCGGTTCGCCATTCTCCACGAGCGCGACCATCGCCGCCCATTCGGGCGTGCCGTGCAGAAATGCAGAGGTGCCGTCGAGCGGATCGACGATCCACGCGCGGCCCGTCTCATGCGCGGGTATCGCATCGAGCGATTCTTCCGAAACGATCGGGTAGCCAAAGCGAGCAAGGCCTGCCATCAAAATATCGTGTGAGGCGCGATCTGCCGCCGTCACCGGCGAACCGTCTTGTTTCGTCTCGCTTAAGGCGCCGCGCAGCGCAAGCGCCGCATCGCCCGCTTGCCGGGTGAGAGCGACGATTTCATCGAGCGTTGGCATATCAGATGACAATCCCCCGCTCTTTCAATAGTGCATAGATACGCTCGGCGACTTGCTCGGGCGTTTCTTTGCTCGTGTCAGCAACGATTTCTGCATTAGCTGGCGCTTCGTAGGGGTCGTCGACTCCCGAAAAATGCGTAATGAGCCCGGCACGCGCTTTTTGGTACAAGCCTTTTGAATCGCGCTGCTCACAGACTTCAATCGGCGTCGACACATACACTTCGATATACGTTCCGTACTTGCCAATGACTCGGCGATTTTTCTCGCGCGCTTTATCGTATGCGGCAATCGCCGCGCAAATCGCGATGCCGCCGTGTTTTGCGATTTCGGCAGCCACAAATCCAATGCGCGCGATGTTGAGATCTCGATCCTCACGTGTAAATCCTAAGCCCTTGGAGAGCTCTTGGCGCACGACGTCGCCGTCCAGCAGCGTCACTGAGCGATCCTGACGCTCGAGCAGCATATGGTAGAGCACATGGGCGACGGTCGATTTGCCCGCGCCCGAAAGCCCGGTGAGAAACACGACCGCGCCGCGCCTGCTTTCTTTTTGCATCGCACGTTTTATTTCTTCGACGACTTCCGGGAAGGCGAACCACTCGGGTATCGGCTCGCCTGCGCGCAGCATGGCGCGAAATTGCGAACCAGAAATATGTTTGATCTTGTGTGTGGGTTTCACCTCTTCTTTTTCGACGTAGCGATTCTCGTTTTCGACATACACCATCTCGGGCGACGGCATAATCTCGATGCCAATTTCTCTTTCAAACTTTTTCGCGAGGTTCTGCGACTCGTAGATGCCATAATACGATTTTCCTGCGGCATCCGAAACGCCGGCGTGATCGCGGCCAACGATAAAATGCGTCGCCCCGTAATTTTTGCGAATGAGTGCATGCCAAATCGCTTCGCGCGGGCCCGCCATTCGCATCGCAAGCGGCAGGAGCGCAAGATCGGCAAAATCGCTCATGCGCTCTTTGTGCAGGCGCTTATAGGCACGAACGCGCGATACATAATCCACATCGCCCTCTTTCGTAATCCCAACGACCGGATGAATGAGCGCCCGCCCGCCCACCTTTTCGACAGCACGACGAACCACCTCATAGTGCGCACGATGCATCGGATTGCGTGTTTGAAATGCGACGACCGGCACGCCGCTTTTTTTGAATCGTTCTTTGAGCTGAGCCGGATCCGCGCGCAATTCCGTAAAATCATGCACCGGCGCTTTGGCGATACGTTCGAGTGAACCGCCCGTGTACATGGGATGCGTCTCTTCCATCAAGTAACGAACCCCGGGGTGGAAGGTGTCGGTGGTGCCGTAGACTTTTTTTGCTTCGTGCGAGCGATCGGGCGTGTATATTGACTCGATCGTATAAAACGCAATTGGATTACCAAATCGATCGCAGAGAATCACCCGCTCGCCCACCTTGCGGCCACTGTCGTCGGGCACATCAAGGACCACCGGGATCGGCCACAGCGCACCGTTTGAAAGATGCATGTTCTCGACGACCGACCCATAGTCGGCCTCATTCAAAAAACCGGTGAGTGGCGCAAAGCCGCCAACCAAAATCTGCTCGGCATCAAATAGCTGGCGGTCGCTCAGCGTGAGTCGTGGCAGGCGCGAGAGATCGTCGCTCGCTTCCGCGCTCTTGTTTGCCGTCATCGGATGATAATACTAGAGGACAAGCCAGCCGCAAACTATTCAGATCGAAAGCGGTAGTAAAGATTGAGCCACCCAAAGAGCAGATTGAAAAGCGCTCGTTGATAGAGCGGCATGTCCCGGCGCCACTTGTCGTCGATGCGAATCGGGTCTTTGCCAAAACGCGTGCGATTGCCCTCCACCTGATGATGTTCGTTCTCGCGGAAATTGAGCATGCGCGGCTCAAAGGGCACGCCAAGCATGTCACAAATGCGTCGCAATTGCTGTTCCGGTTCGCGTACCAAATCTTCGTAACGCATGAAAAGTTTCTTGCCGCGCGCCCGGCGCAAAAAGAGCGAAAGCTTCAAATTGCCTGCGCACCACATCACGATGAACGGATAGATGTGCTGGTATTTGCGAATGAACGACCAGGTTGCGCCGCGTCCGTCGCGCACGAGCTGCACGTACATAGGCTCGATATCGGGCGAGCGCGAAAGCAGATCCGCGCGATCGGTTTGCGCCGAAGAATCGACGATAATGGTTTTGCCGGTTTCTTTCAGCACCGTGCGCATGGTGAAAAGCGTCGCGTCGGTAAATTCTTTTTGATCGATTATCTGGTGCGTGCTCCCTGCGCGAAACGGGCCGCGGTTGAACAGAAAATCCCATTTGCTTCGATACACTTCGCGGCGCGGCGCGGGCGACGGCCCAAGCGCCTCTTTCCACACGTGACACTCGCGCGCTCGTTTGCCGCAAGTGCAGATGGATTCATCGGTCGCGAGTTCAATCTCGCCCACGCCCATCAAGCGCGAATGGCCGTCGAGCAAGAGGTCGAGCAGTGTCGATCCGGAATGGCCGAAGCCCAGTATAAAAAGGGCGGGTACTTTTTCCATTGTAGGTTTAGGCAAATACGACGCCCTGCAGCTCGAGGAGCGTGATGCCGCCGTGTTTGGCATGCGAGCGCGCCGCGTCGTTTAGAATTTCAAACACGTCTTGATCGCGGCCCACGTCGATATAGAGATCCTCTTTGTCGAGCATCGCATATTTGATGCGCCCCGCCCTGATGATTGCCGGCAAATTTTTTACGCCGCGCTTCGTCTCGATCTTCGGAACAAATTGAATGTGCTTGGGCAATTTCGCGCGGAGCTTCGCGACATCGGCCGGCTCCTCCACGTTGGACACGGCAAAATATTTCACATTCTTGTAACGCTTTGCAAGCGCGAGTCCTTGCTCAAGTGAGAGCGTTGGGCGCGGCGGCTTGCTGCGGCCCTGCGGGTAGTCAAGGTAGACGTCGTGCTTGATCTTGGAAAGTGCATCTTTGGCGCTCGCCAGATCTTTCATCCACGCAAGATTGAGGCGGACGACGACATCCTTCGGAAATTCCACGTGCGTTGTGGCAAACAAGTGATTTGAGACTACGATCATCGCCCGAGTATTGCACGGGGGTTTTTCCCTGTCTACAGTGGCTCGCCGAGGAGAGCCCGCGTATACTGCGGGCAATGGAAAAGACAGGCGGACGATTCCACCGCGCGTTGCGCTGGAGCGAGCAATACACCAAGACCGACATGGTCTACCTCGCCCATGGCGGGTTTTGGCTCACACTCGAACTGGCGGTTGCCATCATTTTTTCGTTCACGCTCGCGGTGGTGTTTGGTCACTGGGCAAGCAAAGACCTGTACGGCAACTACAAATACGTACTCTCGCTGACGTCGCTCCTTGCCGCCGTTTCACTTTCGGGAATCGCAACCGCGCTCACGCAATCGACCGCGCGCGGCCACGAAGGCGCGCTCGCGCAAGGCTTTCAGCTCAATATCCGCTGGTCGATTCCTATGTCGATATTGGCCCTCGGTGTCGGCGTTTTCTATTTCCTCCAAAACAATCTCTTCGTCGCCGTGTCGATGCTCATCGTCGCGCTTCTGTGGCCGCTGCTTTCGAGCTTTTCGCTTTTCGATAACTTCCTCATCGGCCGACGCGAATTTTCGAAAAGCGCCATCTATTCGATGGTGAGCAATCTCTTTTCGACGCTCGTCTTGGTCGCGGTGCTGTTTATCGGCGGCCGCGCCATCATGCTGGTACTTGCCTATTTTGTAGTGAATACCGCAACCGCCGCGTTCTTTTATTTCCGCGCGCAAGCCCGGGCAAGGAATCACGAAACGGATCCAGACATGTTCCGCTACGGATTCCATCTCAGTGTGATGAGCACGATCGGCGCAATCGCGAACCAAATCGATTCGATCGCGGTCTTTGCCATACTCGGGCCGATCGACTTGGCAATCTACGCCTACGCAATTGCCATCCCCGAACAAATGAAAAACGTACTGAAAAATATCGTGCCGCTTTCGATGCCCAAATTTGGCCAGCGAACACTCGCGGAGATCAAGGAAAATATCTATGCGCGCATGCTCTATCTCACCTGCATCGTCGGAGTTGGTGCCGGACTCTACGCACTTGCCGCGCCGTGGCTCTTTGCCGTGCTCTTTCCGGTGTACCTCAGCTCAGTTCCCTTTTCACAACTGTACGTGATTTCGCTCCTCTTTATGGTGCCGGGTCCACTTGCCGTGAGCGCGCTCCAGGCGCACAAAAAAACTCGCGCGCTCTATATTGCCACCAACACCGGCCCGATTGTACTTTTGCTTACACTGCCCGGGCTCACGTACGTGTGGGGCATCGAAGGCGCGGTTGCGAGTCAAATTCTCTACCGTATCGTCAATATGTCGGTTTCCCTCTGGCAATTTGCCGTCGCAAAAGACTGATCGCTAGAGCGACGCGAAGATCCGCTGCGCAACGCCCAAACCCCAGAGCGGGATCGAACCACCTTTAAAATCTTTGCGCGAAAGATGTGCGAGTATTTCTTTGGACTGAAAGCTTTCAAGCGGGAACAATTTGTTTGAACCAAGGGTGAGCGTAATGGGCCGCTCGGTATTATCACGCAAAGTGGCGCACGCAATCCCCAGATGCGAGGTTTCCTCCTGAATGCCGCCCGAATCGGTGATGACGCCAGCGCTTTCCATCATGAGTTTGAGAAAGTCGTAATAACCGAGCGGTTCGATCACGCGCAGACCCTCCAGATGCGCTCCGAGATTAGCGGTTTTGATGCGCGTCAGCGTGCCCGGATGCAGCGGCACCACGAGCGGCAAAGTTTTGTTGACCTCACGGAGAATATCGAAAATTTGTGCAAGTTGGCGCGGGTCGTCGGTATTTTCTTGTCGGTGGATGGTCACAACCCCGTAGGAACGAGGCGAAAGTCCGAGCGTCTGCAAAATCGGCGAGCCTTCGATTTGCGGGCGAAATAATTCGATGGTTTCAGCCATGATGTTGCCAACATAGTGGATTTGCTCGCTCGGAATACCTTCGCGCTCGAGATTGATTTGCGCCGATGGCTCGCTCGTGAAGAGAAGATCTGAGAGATGATCGACAACGGCGCGATTGATCTCTTCGGGCATGCGACGATCATGACTGCGCAAACCGGCCTCAATGTGAAAGAGGCGCTGGCCATCTTTCGCCGCGGCAATTGCGGCTGCAAGCGTGGAATTCACGTCGCCAAAAACCAACACTGCATCAAACTTTTGTTCTGCAAGCGTATGCTTCAGTGCGTTGAACATGCGGCCAATGCGCTCCGTATGAAATTCGCCGCTCACTTCGAGCTGGAGGTCGGGCGCAGGGAGTTTCAATTCGCGAAAAAAAATATCGGACATTTTGGCGTCGAAATGCTGCCCGGTGTGAATGAGGGTGAGCGCCACATCGGGATGCTTCTTGGCCTCGGCAAACAGCGCGGCCGCCTTCACGAAATTTGGGCGCGCGCCAACCACGACCGCGTATCGGCGCTGCATACTACTTGGCGGGAATACGATAGTATTCGCGCATCCAGTCGATCGTTTTTTTCACCCCGTCTTCGAGCGGCACCGTGAGTTTGTGGCCGAGATCTTTCACCGATTTTTCGATGTCGACTTTTTTGGTTTTGGTCGTCAGCACTTCAGTATCTTGATACGTGATCAATTTCGGATCGGCTTTGGTGTATGCCCATATCAATTTCGCAAGTGTTTCGATATCGTGATATTCCAAGCCGCCGATGTTGTACACCTCGCCCGGTTTGAAATTTTTCACGATGTTGGCAAGCGTGCGACAGGTGTCGGAAAGGTAGGTCGAGGTGCGGAAGTAGCCGCGATACACCGTGATCGGGCGTCCCATCAGCGCGTGGTAGCAAAACTTGGCATTGACCGAGCGATACGGGTGATACCACTCGCCCGGGCCGTAGGTATTAAAAAGGCGCACGACAACCGTTTGTGTTTTATGCGCGATTGCCGAATTGCGAATCTGCATTTCGTTGACCCATTTGGACATCGCGTAATCGTTCATCTGCTTGATCGGGATTTCGTCGAGCACGCTTTCTTTC
>DATMZK010000059.1:0-6356 GCA_035560295.1 Minisyncoccota bacterium
TTTTTCATACCGGGCACTGATTGCATCGTGATCCCGGCAGCCGCTTTTTGTACTGCCACATTTTGCTGCGGCGCCGCAGCGTTTCCTGCGAGCACCTGTGGCAAAAGGTTAACGACATGCAATTCGTACGTCTCTTCCATCCCCTGAAAGAGTTTGAGACCCTCCTTTTTGTATTCCACAAGCGGATCACGCTGACCATAGGCGCGTAAATTCACGCTGCTGCGCAAATATTCCATCGCTTCCAAATGTTCCACCCACAGTGAATCGATTGTTTGAAGAAGAAAACGGCGCACTGTTGCAAAAAATTCCGCGCCCATCTCCGCTTTTTTCTTTGCGATCGCCTCGATAAAGGCTTCGTTGCCTTCGGCGATGCGATCGACTTCTGCTTCGATTGCCGCATTGTCACCGGTGAGGATCATGCGACGGCGGCCGTAGATGCTCTGACGCTGGATGTTTAAGACGTCGTCGTAGGAGAGCACGTGTTTGCGCGCGTCGAAGTTGAGCTCTTCGATTCGAGTTTGCGCCTTTTCGAGCGCGCGCGTGATCATGCCGTTGAAAATGGGCTCATCTTCTGGAATTTTGAAGGTGCCCATCACGCGCTTGATCACATCGGAAGCAAAGACACGCATGAGCGAATCCTCGAGCGAGACGAAAAATTGCGTCTGTCCCGGGTCACCCTGACGGCCCGATCGGCCGCGCAGCTGGTTGTCGATGCGTCGCGCTTCGTGGCGTTCGGTGCCAAGCACAAAGAGTCCATCGGCTTCTTTTACCGCTTGCTCAGCCTCGGCGGTTGCCGGATTGCCGCCGAGTTTGATGTCGACACCGCGGCCGGCCATGTTGGTCGCAATCGTCACCGCGCCCTTCTTCCCCGCCTGCGCGATGATTTCTCCTTCGCGTTCGTGATTCTTTGCGTTCAGAATTTCGTGCGGAATGCCCACTTGTTTGAAATGCGCCGAAAGGAGTTCGTTGCGCTCAACGGAGGCGGTGCCCACCAAAACCGGTTGGCCCTTTTCGTGCAGTTCTTTCACCTTCTTGGCGATCGCGCGCATTTTGCCGCCCTCGGTTTGGAAAATGAGATCGTCGTGGTCGACGCGCGCGACCGTGCGATTCGTGGGCACCGAAACGGTATTGAGTCCATACACTTTGAAAAATTCCTCAGAGCTCGTCACCGCCGTGCCGGTCATGCCCGCGAGCTTGCTATACAAGCGGAAATAATTTTGGAACGTGATCGAAGCAAACGTGCGGCTTTCGTTTTGCACATGCACGCCTTCTTTTGCTTCAATCGCCTGATGGAGCCCCTCGCTCCAGCGGCGCCCCGGCTGCATGCGCCCGGTGAATTCGTCGACGATCACGATCAATCCGTCGCGCACAACATACTGCTTGTCGCGCTCATAGAGCGCCTTGGCACGCACGGCCGTTTCAAGGTGATGCACGTATTTGATGCCAGCGTCGGTATAAATATTTTCGATGCCGAGATGTTTTTCTGCCTTTTCAATGCCCTGATCGGTGAGCGCGATCTGTTTGTGTTTTTCGTCGACGCTGTAATCTTCTTCGGGCACGAGCGAATCGGCGATTTTGGAAAACCGCGCGTAGAGCGATTCGGCCTCAGCGATCGGCGCCGAGATGATGAGCGGGGTGCGCGCCTCGTCGATCAAAATCGAATCGATCTCGTCAACGATCGCAAAGTGATAGCCACCGTCGCGCTCCAAACGCTGGCGCAAATTGCTCTGTTCGTATTCCAAATTGTCGCGCAGGTAATCAAAACCGAATTCATTGTTCGTGCCATAGGTGATATCGGCGGCATACGCCTCGTGGCGCGTCACCTGGCGCAAAAAGTCGTGCACAACCTTGAACGCACCCACGGCATCCACCTCCGCATCATCCGCTGCAAGCGTCTCAACCGAAAGCTGCGTTGGGTCGTATACAAAAGAAGACTCGTGATTAATAACACCCACCGAAAGCCCGAGCGCGTGATACACCTGCCCCATCCAGACCGCATCGCGGCGTGAAAGGTAATCGTTGACCGTCACCACATGCACGCCTTTTCCTGTGAGCGCGTTCAAATACGCAGGCAGCGTGGCAACGAGCGTTTTGCCTTCACCCGTGCGCATCTCAGCGATGCCGCCTTGGTGCAAAATCATGCCACCGATCAGCTGCACGTCGAAATGTCGCTGGCCGAGCGTACGGCGCGACGCCTCGCGCACGGCCGCGAACGCTTCCGGAGCGAGATCGTGGAGCGATTCGCCTGTCGCGAGTCGCGCTTTAAACTCTGCTGTTTTTGCCCTCAGTGCGTCATCGGAAAGCGCCTTGGTGGCCTCTTCGAGTGCATTGGTTGCCGCCACAATGGGCTGCGCCCGCTTGAGGGCTGCATCGTGTTCGTCTCCTATGAGTTTGCTCCAGAATGCCATCCGCAAATCCTACCTCAAATCGCCTTTTTTTGCGAAGATTTCTAAAAACAAAAACGACCCCGCTCGGGAGTCGCTTTTGATCAAAACAGAAACACTAGCGGTGCTTCTTGCGCTTCGCCGCCTTCTTTTTGGTCGTCTTGCGCTTTTTGGTTGCCTTTCGTTTTTTTGCCATGGTAGTGAAAATTTTTTTCTTTTAGATTCGACCCGCATGCGCACATACTAGCGATGCGTCTGACTCATCAATTATTGCACTGCATCGCGCGAAAAGATTTTTTTCGCTCCGCGTGTGTGGATAACTTTTTTTATTTTCTAAAATTTTTCACGCGCGCTTTCATTGTTTCTACATCTATAGTTTCTGCTTTTTGTTTGAGTGTCTTGAACGAAATATCTTCTGCACGAACTTTTCCGCGCTCAAGTGGAATGGTAAGCTCTACCGCCTCGATGTTCGGCGTCGCGAGTATCTTTGCAAGAAGTCCTTGCATGAGCGAGTCTTCAACGAGGTCATATCGCAATACCGGAGTGTATGAACGCGGAAGCGCCGGAGACAGCGTGATACCGTAGATATCTTCGTCTTGCAGCCGGATGGTCAAACGCACTTCGGAGAGTGTCGAGTCAAACTCATAGCGAGCAAGAGCATCGCCAACTGCAAGCTTCATCAAATCAGCACTACTTTCGGTTAATCCGATGCGCTCACCCAATCGTACTTCGCTTGTAAATTTTCTAATCAGCTGTGGTGCACTTTCGACAGTCTGCAAACGCTCCGTGCCACGTTCGACAAGAGAATCAAACAGCGGCGCGCGCGTCACGCCCTTTTTCGTATCCTCAAGGGCGAGCTTCTTGGCAAGTGCTTCGGCGTAATCAATGTAGCGAAATATAGCTGCAGTATTTTCTGGGATGGTGCGGAGAACAGGAGCAGCTTCTACTTCTTCTCTCGACACGGGGAGTGCCGGCGCTGGTCCCACCTTATACACACCGGTACCATCTCTGCTCAAATTGCGTCGATAATATTTCGCAATTGCACGATCGGTGCCGCGCACGGAGGCAACTACCTCGCTTGCAAAGAATTCAGGCGTTATGCCCGTGGAGGGTATTTCTACTTTGCTAATCTTCCGTTCTTGCAGATATGCATCTGCCAACTCCTCAAAGAATATAGTTGTCTCGTTGTAGCTATTTTCTGTGTCGATCGTCGCAACCTCGACGAGATCTCCTTTGACCGAAAGAATCTCGAGTCTTTTGAGATCATTGACGGTGTACGACAGCTCGGGTTTATAAAACACTTCTATACCTTCCAAACGTTCGCGCCTTCTAATTCGGTCGGCAAATCCAGCGCCGAGAAATGTAACTTCAGCTCTATAGAGCGGCGCGATAATGCGATCTGTATCATCCTCAAATCCGTGGTTGTATACATAGTAATCTGCAGATAGATCAATTCCTCCGGTGCGCTGCTCATCCTCAATGGTGACCCGAACGCCGTCCTCCTCCATGCGAATCAAACGCGACTGCTCACCCGGGAACGGTTTGATGCGACTGTAGTAGTTCTCGAACTGCTGTCGCGGAAATTCGAGCCCAATGAGCGCGTAGCGAGCGCGGCACGTGGCAAGAAATTCTTCTTTAGTTTCCACTTTTGCGCCGACAAGGGAAATACTCTGGACGCGATCAAGTTGCATGGTTGTTTTGCCCACCTGCGACTCATACCCTGCGACAATGCCGAGAACCACGTTGGCGCCGTCTTTGCTACCTGAGACGACCAGTGTTTTCATATTTTTGAGTGGAAACGGATCAGTGGGGTCGCTCATTTTTCGGACGAACTGTGTGAATGAAAGCACGCGCGCATCCTCGCCGCGTTCGAATTTTTCGGCCTGCTCCTTCAATGTATTTCTCGTTGTCGGATCACTTTCATCTAAACCCGAACGCTCCTTGCCGAGCCCTGTTGCAAGGGTGACGCGATCGGTACTGAGTACGTGTATTTTTCCCGTATCTTTATCGAGATATTCGGCAAACATCGAACCCTCGCTCTCACGCCCACGATTGGGCCGAATCTTTTTGAGCTCCGCGCGAGTCATCGCCTCGCCTGAGAGGAAAAAATTGAGACGTGCGGCATCGGCGATCGTATTCTGGAACGGATATGACTCGCCGCTTAAGTCGGACGGTTGCACAGCTGCGAATTGACCCATGCTGTTAAGTGATTGTTCGGTACCCGGAAGATGCGGCTCATCGGGCAGTTCTCGCCGATTGCGACTGTTGGTGCGAAACACTTTGCCCCGATACTGCGCGAACTGTCCGCCGATGCGAGCGTTTTGATCAAGCGTCATCTCCGGCACATCCGGCAAAAACATCTGCCGTGTATGCGCGAGCACCGAACCATAGGGACCCGTGCCGACGACAACGCCGGGCACGTAGGGAGTCGAAAACTCATTGATCTGTGCGGCCTCAACGACATTTTTGTACGTCGTCGATTTTTCGGCGATCGTCCGATCGATCACACGGTCCATGAGCGCATGGCCACGCTCAGACATCATGAGGCCTGCAAGCATGCCGGTGTAATTGCGGTGACGATCTTCGACCGATTGATGTAATCCAGATTTGAATTCTTTGTGCCGCGCGACCATCGGATGATATTCGGCGGCCAAATCGGGATCGGAGTTGATCATGCGCGCAATCACGTCGAATCCCCTGCTTTGCCTGATATGTTGCTGTCGCGCATGCGCTGCCTGTCGGTGCTGTAATTTATCGACGGGGCCAGCAGTGGGAATTATTTCAACGATGAGCGCGCCCTTGCTCGGATCATCCGGCCGCGTGTCTTTGAGCACACGCACGCTGTAACTGCTATAGGCATCGGGGACAGAAGTGAGATCACGGACCACGACTACTTTCCCGCCAGGCTCGGGCAAGCTGCGATACTCCTGCAGCTCTCTTTTTTTGTTAAAAAAAGGAAACAGTGAAACATTTTGGATTACACGCTCTTCCTGTTGCGCCTCAATCGATCGAGGGGTCGACATCGACCCGCTTTGATCGAATGGGGCGAGCTGCCCTCTGTCCCGCGAGCGCTTTTCAGGACCTTTTTCCATCGCAGCCATAGATACCCCCAATATATCAATAAAAATAGGCTTCTTTTGGGGATATCCAGGGGGACTTGACATACACTTTCTTATATGCTATCATCTCAAGTGGAAATCATGGAAAGGGATAGTCGTGTTTTATCAGGCACGAGCCCCGCCCTGCTTGTTGTTTATGTTGTGAGATTCGGACAAACAAAGATGCTCATATAGTGCTGCTTGGGGAATACGGGTTAGCGTCCGTTCTCCACCGAGCTTTGCTTGCCGAGCGTATATGATGCTCGTTACGCTGACGGGACATAGACGCGAAGCAAGGCACGAAAGGCAAGGGCGCGCCTGCTAAACTCTGTCCGCGAGGCTGAGTACTCGCACAGGACAGAGAGGCTGAAGAAACGCCCACACGCCCCCGATTCAAAAGAATCGGGGGCTTTCTATTTTTGTATACTAAAAAGACGCAATGCGGAGGACGGGTGCGAGCTCCAAAGTGAAAGTCTTATGTGAGTGCCGCCGCCCTCCGCGCTGCGTCTTTTCCATTGAGCAGCGTAGCACTCCCCTTTTTGCACGCAACCCCACAAACGCAAAACCCGCCGAAGGCGGGATCTGCGCGACTTTCAGGAGAGCCACAAACTTGTAGCACTCACAAGAGAATTATACTCCCGCCAATATGACGCGCAAGCGGTTATTGAGAAACCGGCGAGCCGCCGCTTCGCACATGCTGTACAAATTGATCAATCTGCGCGGAGGTCATGATAGGCGCAAGCAGCGCGCGCGCCTGCTGCTCCTGCCCGCCAGTGACGAGCGCGCCGGCGTAGTAGCGTCGCGCGTCCGCAAAATCGGTGTCGAGTTGGTAGGCGGTTTGGTAGAGGGAAAGTGCCTCGCCGTTTTGTCCTTG
>DATMZK010000060.1:0-4219 GCA_035560295.1 Minisyncoccota bacterium
GTAATCGCCATACACTTCAGAAGAAGAAAAATGAATGAGTTTGAAACCAAGCTTTTCCTGCAAGCGGATCATGTTCTTGGTGCCAATCGCATTGCTGTGCCAAACGCGTTCGTAATAATCCTCGCCGTTCCAGCGGCCAAACTCCGCTGCTGCGTGATACACAAAATCAAACGGCCCGGCTTTTTCAAACACGCGCTCGAGTTCGCGGAAATTGCCGACGTCGCAGCGAGCGTAGCGAAACACATCCTTCGACATCTCATGTTCGAATCCCACTTCCCCATCGTGGTGCGCCAAATCGATGCCAAATACCTCATGTCCGTCCGCGCGCAGCATTTCCACCAGCGGCACGCCCACAACGCCCTTGCTTCCCGTGACGAGGATCTTGGCCATAGATTGCTCAGTATATCCTCAAACGGGTCTTAAAAACAATCGGATGCGCTACTTCCGTTCTGGCTTTTGAAAGTTTGGGTTGTCCGGCATGCGCCATCCTGCTGGTTTAACGAGAATGATCTCGAAGCTGTCGGCAAAATTCTTGAACAGAGGCTCGAGAATCCATCGCAACGGCGCGTAGCGGCGATACCACCACGCGCGAGATCGCAGCACTTCCAATCCTAAACGCTCCGCCCAGTACACGAAATTCGCATAGGTCATGAAGTAGATGTGATCGATGTGACGGCCTTGTTGATCGACGACCCCACCGTGCGCATCCGCCCGCATCTGCGTCGGCGCTCGGCCGAACAAGACGCGGAAGCGATCGGATAGTGTGACAAAATTCGGGCAATAAACGAAGATGTACCGATTCGACACACGTGCCATATCGGCGAGTGCCGACCACGGATTCCGCAAGTGCTCGAGCAGGTGCGTGGCAACCACCAGATCGAAACTGTTGTCGGGAAACGGTAGATGCTGATTCTCAACGTCTGCAATGACAGCCTCAATGCCCTTCTGTTGCGCCTGCCTCACGGCCTCCGGAGAAATATCAACCATCGTGTAGCGGTGCTCTTTCCACTTTGCGAGCGAATCATGGAGCGCGCCGGTACCCGCCGCGACATCCAGAACGCTCGCAAAGTCTTCGGGCAAGAATCCTTTGAGGTGGTCGAACTTGTTCGAAAGAGCAGCGCTCTCATTTATTTTCCAATTCAAGTCTCGGTTTGCAATGGCCTCTGTTTCTACCATATTACGGCGCAGGCTTTATCGATGTGATGAACATTTCGTTTGAGACACTTCCCGTCCATGTGTACCCCATACTTTGTGATCCGGCAACGGACTTCGTCACTGTACTGACAGCGAACGGGACTGCCCAACTCGAACCTGTGAAGTTTGAGACCGATGACTGGCCGCCGTTATCACTTATAGAGCTACCTGATGTGTTTATCGTGATCCACGATATTACGAGATCGTTATTGACGGTTGTAGTAATTGAGCCGCTTTGGGAGGTCCCGCTCGACGAGGTAAGATCGGAACTTGTAACATCTATTGGGGATGATTGCGCACAATGTGCGAGTGTGAAGACTGAAGCGTTCACATCAGTTCCAGCGGTCGTGAGAACTAAATCGTGTGTACCAGTTGTCGGTGCCGCTAGATAGAACACGATTCCGCCATTTAGATTGCCACCGGTAACACTGACTACTTGGCTCATGGAGTTACCATTCCATGTCGCGCTCGTTATTGCGCCACTATTCCCGCTACGGGCAACCGCTATAGCGATAAGACACTCATTACTCCCTGAAGGCACTGTCGCCGAGATTGTGTGAGTGGTCGTTGAGACGGACGAAGCATATGTTGTCACCGAGCCCACAATTGCGGGCGCAGACGGAGGGGCCGCCAGGAAATTCAGATTAAAGGTTCCTAAATAATTACTCCCGTCGAAGGTGAAATTAATTAGATCTGTGCTGCTAGCTGCAGTCGACAGTACCGGCGAATTGCCACCCGGCCATTTTACCGATCCAGGCCAAGTGATATTTCTGCCACCCGTACCGTCCTGATTTACAATCAACGTATATTGACCCCCAGCTTGTCCACTAGAAAAAGTTAAGGTTGGATCTGTTCCCAAGGTCAGCGCTTGTACATTGCCAGAACTCCAATCGACCGCAATTGTTGATGAGCTTGTCAGATTAACAAGCCGGCTGTGATATGCGCCTGAAATATCGAGCTTATCCGCTGGAGTCGAATTATTTATGCCTACATTTCCGGTACTATCGATATAAAACAAACTTGATGCATGCGTAAGCAGGGGAACGCATGCGAGAACGACTGACACAATCGTCAACTTAAATTTTGCATTCATAGGAGATTAATAAATAGAGAAATGATCATTCGATTGTAGAAAGTGCAAAAATAAAGTCCAGCGCTAAAACGGTTAATAAGCTGTGCACACAACTGGGTATAACCCAAAATTGGAACTAGCCAATCCGCGCCGCGCGCACCACCATGTGTCTCCCAAGCGATAGGCCTGTTTTGGAGAGCGCTCGCTCGGTGCCGAAAAGCATCGCGCGGCCGATGCGTGTGTGCAGCGGGAATTTGAGGAGAAAGTCGAAGCTCGGACCATCGATCCACGAAACAGTGTTGATGGATTCGACGCGGAAGCCATTTTTCTCGAGCCACGCGCGCATGCCGCTGGTAGAAAATTCACGCACATGTGCGTCGCCGTGCTTGGCGAGTTCTGCCATCGAAAACGCGGTCATCGGAACGAATCGTCGCGCGCCGAGGAGGCGAAGCAGTCGGCCCCAAAGCGTTCCATCCGCATTCAAGTTGGGCACCGAGATGCAGGCGCGTCCGCCGATTTTGAGCACGCGTTTGATTTCGGCAAGCGCAATGTCGGCGTCGAAGACATGTTCGAGCACTTCGCCGCACATGACCGCATCGAAATGCTGATCCGGATATGGTAGCTGTTCTGCTGGCGCGCAGGCAAAATACGCGTTTGAAATGTTCTGTGTCGCTTTGTAGCGATCAGCCGCATCGATAAAATTTTGTGCGATGTCGACGCCATAGGCTTCTTTTGCGAGCTTCGCCATTTTGAATACTTGCGTGCCGGCGGCGCAGCCGACGTCGAGCGCGACTTCGTTCTTCCCGAGCGCAGCGCATGCAATCAGTGCCTCTTCGCGCAGCGTGTTGGTGAGCCCCACGCGATGCGTCGGCGTGAATTTGTAGGTGAGGTAGTTGTCGCTTTTGCCCTCGGCAAAATCTTCCCAGAGCTGGCGATATTCCTGCTGCATCGTCTCGCTCATGATTCAAATGCTTGGCTCATAGTAGTGCCCAGTGTATGCCAATCGAATTTCTGTGCAACGAAGGCGCGCGCCCGCTGCCCCATCGCTTGCCGCTCGCCGCTCTCCATCGCCCTCACTTTTTCAAAGCCTTTGGCCAATTGCTCGGCGATGTCGTGCGCCGGGATGATGATTGAGCACGCTCGTAATTCTTCGCCAAGTTCAGCAACTGGCCCGACCTCGGTCATGATGGTCGGGATGCCGGAGCCAAGATACTCGGGCAATTTGGAAGGAAACGCGAATTCAGTGATCGCGATGCTCGGGCGCGGGATGGGCAACACATCGGATTCCATAATCAAGCGACTCGCCTCTTCGTGCGACACGTTGTGGTGCAAGATGGTAATGTCGCGAATGCCGAGTTCGTCGAGCTTCGCTTCGGTCGGCACAATGTTGCCGCTCAAAATAAGATTGAGTCGCACCGGCATGCCGCGCTTTTTGCAAAGCGCAACTGCTTCGAGCACGAATGGCAAGCCTTGATACCCGCGCGTGTTGCCCATATATCCGACGGTGAATGTGCCCCCGTCTCCAGGACGAGCGGCAGCTTGCGGTAGCGCTTCGAGCGCAACGCCGCCCGACACCACCACCCAGTTCTTGCGCGACATCGGCGCGTAATATTCGACGAGTTTGTGCGACACGGCAATAACGAGATCGTAGAAATGCAAAAAGAACCACACGCTGTATTTGGAATAGAGGTAATTGATATACGTAATTTTTCCGTCACCATATTTTTCTTCGAAGCCAAGCCCTTGCAACTCGACCGCAATTTTCACGCCGCAGAAAAGTTTGAGTAAAATCGGTAGCCATAAGTGGCCTTCGTTGACGGTGAATATCCAATCGGGGCGCAGACGATTGACGAGGCGACGCAACACAAAAATTCGCGCCAATCGTCGCTCTTTGGGAAACGGGATGAATATGTCGCTGAATTCTTCGGGCGCGCTCGCAACGCAGAGCGAAAG
>DATMZK010000061.1:0-10176 GCA_035560295.1 Minisyncoccota bacterium
TGCGCGAGTGAAATACTTTCACCGGGTTTGAGGACGTCGTGGAAAAAGAAAAAATCCACTGCTAAAAAACCAACGATCAGCACGATGTCGATGAGTTTTTTCATATACCCAAAGCTTAGTCTGTGATTTATCGTTTGTCAATAAATGATTATCGTTATATGGGGATATTCAAACTGGGCGAAATAGTGCCTCAGGCACATTGTGCATTTCCGGCACGTCCGCAAGATATGGCCTGGTTTTTATACTTATACACATGTTCGAGGGAGGACTTGCATATTACCGTATTAATGGTATAATCCCATCCAGAACAATAGTGCACAAAGCACAAGCCTCTTGCCACGCCAAATGGAGGGAATCCATGGCACGTACAGTTGCGAAAAAAGTCTCGAACGCAACCGTTGCCGTTCACGACGAAGGGCTTCGGATCTATATGTCGAACATCTTCCTGCTGATGATGCTCGGTCTAGCAGTGACTGGTGTCGCGAGCATGGCGGTGGTCAACAGCCCCTACCTGCTTTCGTGGATGGTCGAGAAGGGTGCCGAAGGGAAGGACGAACTGAGCTGGTGGTGGTATGGGCTCGTGTTCGCCGAGCTTTCACTCGTCGGCAACATGTCCGACAGGGCCAAAGATCCCAATCTCGGGGTGCTCAAAGGCGTGCTGATCTTCAGCCTGTACGCGGGCCTGAATGGCCTGACGCTATCGCCGGTGATCCACTTGTTCACCACGACTTCGGTGCTCAAGGTTTTTCTCATCACCGCCTCTGCCTTCAGCAGCTGTGCCCTCTGGGGATACACGACCAAGCGTGACCTCACCGGTCTGGGCAGCTTTCTGGTGATTGGTCTTTTCGGGCTGCTCGTGGTCATGGTGGTCAACCTATTTCTGCATGCGCCCGCGATCGATTTTCTCGTCTGCGCTGCTGGTGTGTTGATTTTTGCTGGCCTCACCGCCTGGCATATGCAGGACCTGCGCCGACTCTACGACGAAGAAGGCAACACGATCGGCATGGTCGTCAGCGGAGCGCTCAGCCTGTACCTGGCCTTCCTGAACTTGTTTCAGTTCCTCCTCATCATCTTCGGCATTCCTGTCGGTGGAAGTGGGGACGATGACGACTGATTTCAAGCGTTCACCTATGGCATCTTGCCACCCCACTGAGTCGTTCGACTCGGTGGGGTTTCTTTCTATTTAATAATAATGAGGTTTGGCTCATCCGGCGTAGGGACCTCGAAATGTGTAATGGCGTCGTCGAGCCGTGATTCATCGATATGAAATGTGTTGGGCGGTAAATTTGCGTTACGTTCGTTTAGGCGACGGAGGAGTTCATCACGCGCAACATCCAAATAATATAACTTGGTATCGGCTCCACAATTCTTTGCCCTCGCCTGCAATTCGTCGCGCTCTCTTCGAGTCCAAAAACCGTTTTCTAGAATTACATTCACCCCGAGGCGCAAAGCTTGTTCGGCGATCTCACATTGGATGGTTTCAACGACCGTGCGTTTGTCCTCGCTGTACCCATCACCGACAATTCGCTCCATCCATTCATCCGGCGTGAGGCGCAGTGCGGCATGCTCGCTTTCCAACTTTTTAGCCAGTGTGGATTTACCGGAGCCGGGCAGACCGCACAAAATATGAAGTGTAGCCATCCTTGGATTATGACAGACGTAGTTAAACTTGCGAGCGGTTTACGTAATAATGCAAGAACCGTTAACAATCATTCAGAGCAAATTCTTTCGCGTATTGCGCGACACCCGAAATTCCTTGTAATGCATGGTCATGGAGCTCCAATGCAAATGTTTCTCCAGGAGCATTGTATGCCGTCGTGATATTCCATTCCGATGCAAGTTTGAATCCGAAGCGGGGATAGTACGCCGGGCTGCCGAGTAACAGAACGGAGTCGAAGCCGAGTTCGTTTGCGCGCTTCAGTCCCTCTCGGATGAGCAGCGAACCAATGCCTTGTTTTTGCATAGTTGGAGCAACAGCGACTGGGCCGATAGCAAGACCTCGATGCTCCCGATGTTCGACAAATTCAATTTTTGTGAAAAGAATATAGCCGACAATCTTGCCATCCTGCTGCGCAACGAGTGAAAGTTCTGGGACAAACGCACCGCTTCTGCGCAGATCCTCAACAAGTTTCGCCTCCTTTTCTCGGCCGAACGCGCTGACATTCAGATCAAAAATGGCCCGATAATCCAGCGCGGTCTCGGGCCGTATTGCAGTTGAAGCGCTCATTTTTTTGATTGTTTACTAAGCACGAATTTTTGAGACGGACTGAGGGTTTTATCAGTGCGATGCATGCAGCCCGCCCAGCAGCAGGGGCGGCGCATGCCGCCTTTCATTTTTGAAAGTGCTTTCTTAATGCGGATGTCTCTCGTCTCCGCCATTTTTCCAGAAATAACCCAACAGATCCACTCATTGCGCGCAAGCGGTGTGATGTCTTGCCAGAGTGCGAGCACTTTGGGCGTCGAGGCAATTGCCTTGCGAAAATCCGCAGGCATTGTGTGTACCACCCCACCGGCGACTGTTTTGTTGGTCATCGGGTTCATTTTAGCAAATGCACTACTTTTTATAATCAACTCCTGCGCACATCGGCTCTTGCGCGATCTGATCGCGAGGCACGAAACGAACCTTGCCCGCGTTTTTTAGATAGGCCTCCTGTAATCTTTGGTACAGTTCGTCGGATGCCGGCGCAGATTCCGTTGCATGGACGTACTCTCTGATGAGGTCGTAGAGCTCAGTAAAATCCGCATGTCGCGGGCCGTTTGCCTCGTGTTGCCACTCGCTGTACAGCTGTCGATCTTGATCCGTTTGTAAGAGCAGGCGCGGTATCACTGTGTTCCCGGTATTGGCGAGCGGTCCTATCAATATTTTTATAACAAAGCGCCTGCTCCGTTCTTCCAAAAGAAAACCGAGCTCCTTTCGATCCATAGCATCCATTGTTGCGATTTCTTTTCCCATTTCTGTGATAATCGCATCGAGCTGTTGCGGATTCATTTCGCGCAATCGCGAATCCAGATAGTCGTTCCACTCGGTATTCAGCTGATCGCGCTTATAAAGTTGAGCGAGCAGTTCTGGGCGTTCTGCATAGTCGCTGTTTTTCGAAGTGCGGTAATACCAGAGACCGGCAGGATCCATAACGGCGGAAACGACATTCGGCACACCTCTCCAGACCATCACGTCGGTCGCATTTCCGTCGATGTCGATAAAGCTCGGTGGGGCCGAAAGAGTAGTCTCAACCTCTGAAAGTCGCTGGGCGGTTTCGGCGGTGATCATGTGCGCCGCCTCGGCGCTGTGCAGCGGATGGGTGTGAAAACTGCATACCGTTTGAATCTCTCCGTTTTTAATTGCTTCTGCTTGGCTCCTCTTTGTTGCAGGATCATGAACCACCTCCGTCTTTTCGCCTGCATTTGAACCAATCCAAAACGCGGTGCCGTCTTTTTTTACGACGAATTCCGCGGCGCGTTCGCTCTCCGCATTGCGCACATCATCGTGAAGGCCATCAAGACCCTGCGTCCACGTCATACCGTAGGTGACTTCTGAAGATTCCGCAGGAGTTGGATTGGAAAGCGTCAACGCTGCGGCGAGCGCCATCCAATACGTGGGGCTGTAATGCGCACGCATGCGCAGGCTTGCAGCAGCGTCTTGTTTCTCCGCGCTCTCGGTTTTTCGAGGCATTTCAAACCGCTCTTTCATGACGAGAGAGTACCATGAGCCAAAGCCCCGCGCCGTCAAAAACAGCAGCTGGGTTGAGAGACTAAACTTCCTCTCTTTGCCACTTTTGCTCGATGATGTCAGCTTTCTTTTCCTGTTTTTGTCTCAGCGCGTGGAGTTATTTGACAAAACAGAAAATATAGAGTACAATCGAAATAGGTCAATTCAGGTCAACTGCGGAGACACCCAATGGAAATCGAAGTCATCGACACCCCGCGCGGTCGGCGCTTTCTTTGGGTCGATTACGACCACAATCGGCGGGCGCTGGAATGCACGACGGAGCGCCTTATCGCTCCCGGCTGCGCTGTCTACGAACAATTGAACGTGACGAGACAGGGGGAGGTCATACACAGTGGATTCATCGAGTGGGTCCACAACGACTGCCCCTGCTTCACGCGACTCGGCTCGCTTGGCGACTTCCGCCATGAGCTGATGGCTGCCGAGTTCGAGCCCGGCGACAAGCTGGAAATCGTTCTCATCAAGGGCCAGAAGCCCGCGTTGTTTTGGGGCCGGCTCCTGTGGTCCTCGATGCAGCTGCTCAATTACGGGCCGCAGACCAGGCTCTACGAAAGATCCAGCTAGTCCCGCATCATGGAGGAGCTCCGCGCTCTTTCAGGTGCGGGGCTTCTCTTTTTTGCATGGAGTTTGAATAGAGTATGATTCAGCTATGGAAGGAATTCCTGGCAAGAGGACGGAGTCGGTAGATATAGCGCGCAACAACGAAATCATCGCCAAAGATTTTTTACGGATAGATGATGGACAGCTGCAACACCTCAGGAATCGCATCGCGTTGGTCAACGGTCACGTACGCATCGCCGTTCACCCTCTCTTTATAGCTCGCCGTCCAGGAAGTTTTTCTGATGAGAAAAAAGAGAAAACCGGGAAAGAGGTACATGATTTTTTGTCGCGCGGCTTTTCGCGTACCGTGGAAAGTGTCGTTAAGAATCCACGCAGTGCGCCGCTGTTTATCTTTGAGGAATATGAATTTTTATCACAGAGTGCAAAAGAGGTAGCCAAGATAGGACACATCGCCGAGTCTGCAATCGTGGAGAACGGCATGCTGTTTTTCCCGACAGAACAAGCATCGGGCTATTTATGGGGAGAGCGAGCGGCGCGGGCATACGAACGCGTCTACAAGATACCGGACGAGCTTTCCTATGACACGGTGACTGCCCAGCAAAAAGCGCTCCTTGCTGAGGTTGATGCCATTCACGGGAAGCGCAACATGGAGGATCTTTGGACAAGGCGATTGACAGACGAAGAATTCGGGGAAGTCTTGAAAGACACGAAGAAGACATCGGCCCTTTTGGGTGAATATCGCGAATTGAGAGACAAGCTTGATCTGCGAAGAAACGCAGTATTGAAAGCTGCGTGTGAGACACTTGGAGTGCGATCGGCGCTGGTCTCGGGAGCCTACTTTTTCGAGTACAACGATCCAAAATCGCAAGAAGCAAAACGACTTGCCGGCTGCGCTGGAGGCGTGACCGAAACGCTGCGACAAGACGGGGTCAGAGTAGACATTTCACGTTTTAGCTGGGAAGAGCGCGAAGAATTGGCGAAGAAAGGGTTTGAGACAAAACAAACGGGGAAGGAGCAGCACCCTGCTGGTTTGAAGGATGCTGCGTAGGACCAAGTCCTCAGGCCCGCGGTTTTTTGCGTACCCCTCGGCCGATGACCCATTTGCGGACTTTATTCTGCGGCTCCGACGCGCTATGATGCCATCGTTGCCCGCCCTAGCGGGCTGCGGCCTCATCGTCTAACGGCTAGGACGGCACCCTTTCACGGTGCAAATCGGGGTTCGATTCCCCGTGGGGTCATGAGTGCTTAGGACCGGATGCATGTCATCCGGTGCTTAGCACTCACAGGGTCCCGACGGGGAATCGAACAGCGAGCCCGAGGATCCATTGAGCACAATGGATCGGGCGAGCGTGGTCAGGTGGAGAAAAATTACGACGGAAATTTTTCGAGCGCTTGACTCGATTCCTATGGACACAAAAGGAGAGGTGGCTGAGTGGTCTAAAGCACCGGTTTCGAAAACCGGCATACCGCAAGGTATCGAGAGTTCGAATCTCTCCCTCTCCGCAACACGTATGTAGTATCGCAGGTGTGCGAACGCGTATAGCTCCGATGCGATGCAGGCGGCTCAAGAGGTTTGTATATAATAAAAGTTATTCAATTCCGTACATCTTATAAAAATCGGCAATGGGCCCGTGTGTTCGCAGGGGGCGCAAAGGAAACGGTTTTAAGATGTCGTTCGGTTCAATCTCTTTCAAGCGTGCCAGGAACTGCTCGCGCAACTCAGGTTTAGTAGCATCTTTGTTGTCCAGAAACTGACCCCACACGCCAAGCGTCATGAGTTCATATTCTTCGTCTGGGCTCGGAAAAACACCTGCAGTATATGAATCTGGAAATAGACGCCGATACGCTTCGAGATTATAGAGCCATGAATCACCGGTTATAAAACGGACGTTGGGGTGCCGCTCTTTAATGTATTGCAACATGGTACGCAGATCATCTGCGCGATTGGATAGATTGTCCTTGGAAAGGGGTCCCCCTCCGGCGCCTTCACGATTCGTGAAATGTATTGCTACTGCTTCAAAGTTCCTTGAAGGGTTGTATTCAAAATTAAAGCAGCCGAAATTATCGCTTACACTGCTGTGCAGATATCGTGGATGTTCAGCAAGTGGTTGGGTAAGATAAAATTCGTACATTTTATCGAGCGGATCTCCCTCTTCACTCGCTCGTTTTGCGAATACTTCCCATGCGGGATTGAACTGATATCCAAAACAAGACTGCAGAGCCGTATAGGAATTCAATTTCTCACCTACAGATTGGTCACGAATTTTGCATACTGCCTGTGCAAATTGCAATTGAATATCGAAAAAATCTTTGTCATAACGCGGTAAGTGCTCAGCCGCCTCGCTGTTTTTCTCTGCACGCTCCTGATTCGATTTTCTTGCCATCGAAGCTGCCTCCAACATAATTGGAAGTATACATCTATAGCTGCTGCGGGCTGCCTGCCTTCGTCACGGCATAACTTTCGCGACGCCGGATTCGCCAACACTTTACTAATTTTTATATTCAGATAGTCTCCTCAACGGGAACAATGAGGGAGTTTGGAATGGACTGCCTGTATCACGGATACACACCCGGGTCGAACTGTCCGGGTTGCGATGCAAATCGCGCCGCCGGTCGCCCAGCGGACGATGACGGACCCGTTCAAGTTCGTCCTGCCGGGCCGACGCCACCAAGCTTTCGCAGGCGCGAAGGGCCGCTTGCCGTCGAGAAGGGCAGAGAGCATGCGCTCGCACAGCTCGATGCACGCAAAACGGAAAACAGAGGTGTACGTCGGCCGAGCAATAGCGATTTCTACGCCGGCAGCCCGATGTACTTCTACTGCGGTTCGTGCGGCGATCTCTCCGACGTAAAGCCGGAAAGCTACAATCCACGAGAAGATCCGATCAAGTGCCTTTGTGGCGAATGCGAAGCGCTGAAAGAAAAGGGTTGGCTCCCTTAAAAACTCGCCCAGCGATCGCGCCAGAGACTTTTGTCCGCGGCGCGATCTTTTTATATAAAAGTACAAAGAGCTGACACAATTATTGTGCAGCTCTTTTGTAGATACAGACATCTTGAATACTATGTATTCATTCTGTCCGTAGTCTATTTTTGTAAGCACGAGGTGCTTACGGGTTTGCTGTAAGAAGAACTTTTGATCCTATCCGTGAGACAGCAAGGCTCGCGGGAGGGTGACAGGACGTTTCGACATTGCAACCATTTGCTGGCCGCGTATGTCGACCACGTAGAAGATACGATGTGGCAGGCAGCAAATTTCCCAGCGTCTGCCGGCGTATTCGACTGCGACTTGCGCAGATCCACCGTTTAGTCCATACAAATGGCCGAAGTGTTGGATCCGAGCTTCGCCGATCAAGCGTCCGCAACCACGGAAGTGTCGGTAGCTGACAAACGCCAGAGGCGGATCATTTTCGTAATACCACCGAGGCCAGTCTTGCGACCAGTACAAGTGTCTCCCGCTGTTGAAGAACGTGGCGATCATGAAGAATTTTGGATATCGCCGACTTCGTGCGCCCTCCAGGCCGCTTAACGGCACCGTGAGGCTGATACCGGGGAACCACAGGCCCATCGTCCTCCTCCTTCGTTTTGCGTTACACCACCCCTATATTACAACATATAATTACTCTTGTCAAAACCATCCACGCACCGCATTTCTTGACCTCTTTCCTGCAGAGGTATATAGCGGGGAGAGTAGCAGAGTGAACCAAACGAAAGGTAGGGCGATGAAAGTCCTCGAAAATAACAATTTCATCCGCGTGACGTGCCCGCACTGCACCTCAAAATTGGGTGTGCACTTGAAGGACATCCATTACAACGAAATGGCACATCATTCGCCGGAGTTTTCGGCCACCTGCGGCGCATGCAAAGGCATGGTTCCTGTTCCGGGCTCCGTTATCCCGGCGAGCTGGATGCGCACGATCGTTGGCGATTGAAAGAACGAAAGGAGAAAGATATGAACGAAACACTTGAACGTGTACGGCGTTTGCGCGGAGAAATCGCCGATTTGGAGCGAGATCTCAGAATAAAAAAATCAGCGCTCGAACACACGCAGGGAAATTGCAATCACAGGTGGGGCGAAGTCGTCTACGACCCCAAAGTCCGCGCTGGCTACACCTCTCCGGGCGATCCGCCAGGCACGATGGGCATCGATTGGCGAGGGCCAACCTATGTGCCGCGCGAGGAGACTCCGCGTTGGCGACGCACTTGCGGCTCGTGCGATCTCACGCAGTACACGGAGAACACGACCGAACACGTTACCAAAAACCCTGTGTTTCGGTAGCACCTTTTTCACCCCGTCCGTGCGCCGGGGTTTCTTTTTTAATAAAAAAGCCGCCGCATGCAGGGATGCGGCGGCGGGAGGTTAGCGATCTGGTCGCCAGCGGGTGAGTCGTGCGGAGGAGTGGCGGGTGTGACCGACCAATCCTTTTCGCCCGGCTTGGCTTAGGCAGTCGTCGCAGATATCGATAATGAGCTGCTCCTCGTTCATTGGGTCGAACGCGGTGGAGCCGTAGTGGCCGGGAGTCGTAAACTCGAGGCCATTGTCGGGCTGGTTGCAGCTATCGGCGATATTTTCTAGCACTTTCTCGCAAACGATGCAGGGAAGCGCTTGGTTGCTGGTGGATTTCCGAGTAATTTTCGGCATGTCGATTTCTCCTAGGATTGGCACAACAGGTCGTTGCGCCCACACGTTCAGAAGAAATCCATCCAGCTCCTATCGGATTTTAATACAGTAATTCAATGTTGTCAAATCTGATTTCAGAATGGTGGCGAAATTTCGACAGCATTTCTTCATGATGCATTCATACGCATGGTTCAAACTTTAGGAATGGTTGATTACAAAACTGCCTCCGCGAGCGAGAGCACCAAGCCGCTGTATCGCGGCACGCAGATCGTGTGGTACATCCTCGGCATTTTAGAAGTGCTGCTCGCGTTTCGATTCCTTCTCAAACTCGCCGGCGCCAATCCCGGCGCCGGATTTACGCGCATTATCTACGACCTCACCCTGCCGTTTGCGATGCCATTTCTGAGCGTGTTTCGAATCACTGCGGTTGATGGAAAGATATTCGAATGGACGACACTCCTCGCCATGCTCGTGTATTGGCTGATCGCAGTTGGCATAATTCGCCTGTTTGTGATGAGTCGCACCGTTTCCACACCGGAAGCTGCAGCAAAATTGCGCGAACGCGACGCGTGAGATCCAGAGCGTTGCTCCCACACTTCGGCCTCGAATCATCGAGGCTGAATTTTTTTGTGTGGCACAATACGAGATTTCATCATGAACATTAGGCAAAAAAAATGAAGACAATTAAACTTGCCTGATGCAAAGATCATCAATCCTTCAGGTTGTTTGTTTTCTAGTGTTCTTTGTTGTGCTCGTGCCGGTTACCCACTTTGTATTCGTTTCTCGCGCGCATGCCGCATCGATTCTTTCCGTTGTACAGCAACCAAGTCGCCTTTTCATTCCTTCGATCGGATTAAATGCGCCGGTCTTGGCGGTGGGCGTGAATGCGGCCGGAGAAATGGCGGTGCCCAGTGGCAAAAGTAATGCCGTGGGGTGGTATGCGGGCGGAGCGGTGCCGGGGCAAACAGGGAGCGCGGTGTTAGACGCGCATGTGTTTGCCGCGTTTTCGCATCTTTCAAAAGTTGCGCCGGGGAGCAATCTGTATGTGACTGTTGGTTCGCGCACGCTGCACTTCGTCGTGCAAAAAGTAAAAACATACTCACTGAACGAGCTTTCACCCCAAATGCTTTTTGCACAAAACGACGCGCGTCGTCTCAATCTAATCACCTGCGCGGGATCGTACGTGCCGGCGCTTGGCACGTACGATCATCGGTTGGTTGTCTACGCGGTCGAAGTTGGTTGAGTGATTAGTAGCCCGGGCTGCTCGATGGAGTGA
>DATMZK010000062.1:0-2592 GCA_035560295.1 Minisyncoccota bacterium
TACGAAGAAGATGTCTACGCAATCTCGGGCAGCAAGCCTTGCACCGCCGTGCGCTACTACATTCACTCGAGCGACATCAACAACTACCCGCCGGGCAGTGTGACGCCGTTTGACGAAAGCGCGCTCCTTTCAGCGTTCGACAGCATCCGTCACTCGCTCACCCTGACTCCTGCGCAATAGCCTCGTTGCCAGTTGCACACCACAAAGCGCCGCGCTATTGCACGGCGCTTTGTGCGTAGTATGGTGACGTGGGCGAACACCCTTGTACAAATCTTTCCGGGAGAGTAGCCGTGGGAGGACTGAAGCGAAGACCGACACACTCCGATGTCGATACGGTCGATATGCACGTAGGAGCGCGTATCCGAGAACGTCGAGTTTTGCTCGGCATTACGCAACAGCAACTGGGTGAAGCGATCGGCGTTACGTACCAGCAGGTGCACAAATACGAGCTCGGCATCAACCGCGTATCGGTAGGATTCTTGCTGGAAATCGGCCTGGTGCTCGGCGTGCCTCCGGAATATTTCTTCGAAGGGGCAAAGAGCGGTTTAAAGCGTGCTTCGGGTGGGCGCCGTCAGCGGCGAGCGCTCGACTTCTCGCGAGATTTCAGGCTGATCACGAACCAGCGACATCTGGAGATGCTGGCCAACTTGGTGCGCATGCTTGCACATGCATGAGCGCTTTCTGCCTCCGGTCCCATGGCCGGAGGCGTTTTCTTTCTTACATCCACAACCCGCGCTCCTTCGCGCCGCACGTAAAATGTGCATAATGGGTTGATGCCGCCACTCCGCGACACACCAGCGCGCTTCACGCGCAGAACGAGGCATACCTTCCAATCACTTTCGATACGCAATTATCGGCTTTTTTTCATCGGACAGGGAATATCGCTTTCGGGTACATGGATGCAGACGGTCGCGCAAGGATGGCTCGTGTTGCAACTCACCGGAAGCGGCACGCAAGTCGGCTTTGTGGTCGCACTTCAATTTTTGCCGCTCCTTCTCATCACTCCCTTTGGCGGTTTGATCGCCGATTCATTCCCAAAACGTCGCACTCTTCTAATCACACAGTCACTGTTCGTGGTACAACAACTGGTTCTCGGGACGATCGTTTTGACGGGTGTTGTGCAGATGTGGATGATCTATCTGTTAGCGGTCGCGTTTGGTTTGGTGAATTCGATCGATAACCCGACGCGTCAGGCGTTCGTGTCGGAATTAGTCGATCGCGACCACGTACGCAATGCGGTCGCTCTGAATGCGACTGAGAACAACCTTGCCCGCGCGGTCGGCCCGTCGATTGGCGCTATCCTTATCGCCGGAATCGGCATCGGATTTTGTTTCATTGCGAATGCATTTAGCACGCTCGCCGTGATTGTTGCGCTTCTTATGCTCGATACGAAACAGCTGCATGCGCAAGCGTCGCTCGCGCGCCTCCATCCACTGAGGCAGCTTGCCGAAGGGTGGCAGTACATGCGTCGCACGCGGCTCATTCGCGATATTCTCTTGATGGCGGTGGTCATCGGGATGCTTTCATACGAGTTCCAGATATCGTTGCCGATTATCGCGAAGTTTGCATTCGGCAGCGATGCGGCAGCGTATTCGCATTTGTGGGTCGCCTTCGGGCTGGGCTCCGTTGCCGGCGGTCTTCTTGCAGCAGGACGCAAACGCATCGCACTGCATCATCTGGTGGGAGCGGCGATACTCTTCGGCATTTCAATGCTGCTGGTATCCGTCATGCCGACCTTGAACTGGGCAGTCGCGGGCATGCTCGCGGTTGGTTTCTTTTCCATCAATTTCACTTCACTTGCCAACACGAGTTTGCAATTAGAAAGCGACCCGGCGATGCGCGGTCGTGTGATGAGTTTGTGGACGATGGCGATGCTAGGCTCAACACCGATCGGTGGTCCCATCATCGGATTCATTGCCGAACACGTCGGGGCTCGATGGGGCATTGCGGTCGGCGGGCTCGCCGCTCTCATTGCTGGATTGCTTGCCGCGCGATTATTGCGTGTGCACGATAAAGTTGAAGTCGTGCCGAGCAGTGTACGCACACGAGAGCAGGAAGCTGAAGCTGAGGAGGAGGCGAAATTTAAGTAAGTCCCACCGGCGGGGAAAATACGTCTACTTGAAATCTTCATGATTTAAATGTATAGTATATCTATTATTGATGCGGTATTCCCGAAAAATACCATTTTAAGCCATTTTTTAGCCAATTTACCAAATCTATGAAAAAACTCATCGGCACCGGAATCGTTGCAATCGCACTCTTTGCGGCGACACCCGCTTTGGCTCAAATTTCTTACCCGACCTATTCGGCTGGCTGCGTGGCTCCGCCTGCCGGTCTTGGTATTGGCGCCTCCGGCGCAAGCGTTTCCGCGCTTCAGAGTTTTCTCGTCTCACAAAATTATCCGGGCGGCGGCTCTTGGATGATCACCGGTTATTTTGGCAAAGCCACCCAAGCGGCGCTGCGCAATTTCCAATCGATCAGCGGCTTGCCGCAATCAGGAATGGTTGATGCGGCGACAGCTTCGGCGATCTCAAACGCATCGTGCGGTGGTGCATACAGTCAGAACAACTATCAGAACAACTATTACCCAAA
>DATMZK010000063.1:0-3708 GCA_035560295.1 Minisyncoccota bacterium
AGACAAAGTACTAGTCATCGCGGGTAAATCCAAGGGACAAACGGGCACGATCCTGCGCGTCTTTCCTGCAGACAACCGCGTGATTCTCGACGGTATCAATCTTTCCAAGCGTCACCGCCGCGCCAATCGCCAGGGCGGAAAGGGCCAAATCATCGACAAAGTGATGCCACTCCACGCGTCGAACGTGATGGCGATCGATCCGAAAAGCGGCAAACCGACTCGCATCAAAATCTCGCGCAAAGATGGCGGTCGCACACGCGTCGCTGCCAAGAGCGGACAAGAACTGAAATAATATGAACGCCGTACAAACACAATCGAATACATTCAAAGCGCTGAAGGGCGACTTTGGCTACACGTCGCCGATGCAGGCGCCGAAGGTGACGAAAGTCATCGTCTCAACAGGCGTTGGCAAGGTAAACAAAGACAAAAAGCGCATGGAGCTCGTCGTTGATCGCATCCGCAAAATTACCGGCCAGGCACCGGCCCCGCGCGGCGCCAAAAAGGCGATCGCCAACTTCAAGAGCCGCACGGGCGACATCGTCGGCTACCAAGTGACCCTGCGCGGCGCTCGCATGGAGTCGTTCCTCTCCAAATTCATCAACATCGTCTTGCCACGCGTAAAAGACTTCCGCGGCCTCAAAGCGTCGGCTATCGACGAGATGGGCAACATTACGATTGGCCTCCGCGAGCACACGGTATTTCCCGAGACGAGCGATGAGGAATCCAAAGACATCTTCGGTCTTTCGATCACCATCACGACCACCGCAAAAAACAAAAAAGAAGCTGAAAGCTTCTTGCGCCACCTCGGTTTGCCGCTGCAGAAATAATAGATGCTATAGTGCCCCTCATGAAATCTTGGGGCCCATACTTGGTTTTGTTCGCCGCTATGCTGTGGGCGACCGATGCGCCGTTCAGGCTGCACCTCACGCAGGGGCTCTCCAGCAATTTTATTGTGCTCGGCGAGCATTTTGTCGACGTGATTTTCGTCCTGCCGATTTTGGTGATGGGGTTTGCGACACTTCGCAAGCTCTCATGGCGCGAGTGGGGATCGGTGGCGGTGATTGCAATTGGCGGCAGCGCGCTCGCATCTATCGCCTTTACGCAGGCGTTCCACTATGTGAATCCTTCGGTTGCGATTTTGCTCCAAAAACTGCAGCCGCTGATCGCCATTTCGCTCGCCGCGCTTATTTTGAAAGAGCCGCTGCGCCCCAAGTTTTGGCTCTGGGCGATCGTCGCGCTCTTTGGGGCGTACCTCATTTCGTTCCCCGGCCTCGTGCCGCAGTCGTATCCGGGTGAGACCTTCAATCCAAACGTCATGGGCGTCGCGCTCGCGCTTGTGGCCGCGTTTTTCTGGGGCGCCTCCACCGTGTTTGGTAAATTTGTGCTGCGAAAAGTTGATTTCAAGATGATGACGGCGCTGCGTTTTTGCACCGCGTTTGTTTTTCTCCTACTTCTCAACTGGCAGCAGGGAAGTTTCCCGGCAGCAGGGCAGTTCACCGGCACCGACGCGCTCTTCATCGTGATCATCGCAATTGCCAGCGGCGTTGTCTCGCTTTTCATCTACTACAAAGGCCTCGAAACCACTCAAGCATCGGTTGCCACTCTCGCAGAGCTTGGCTTTCCGATGGCCGCGATCTTCGTCAACTGGCTCTTTATTCCCAACAGCGCGCTCGTGCCCATGCAACTGGTTGGCGTCGCCGTTCTCTTGTTCGCGGTGTGGGGTTTGGCGGGGTACAACAGGGAGGCGGCGGTAGTTTGACGCTTAGAGCGCCGTTCGATAGAGTCCCCCCAGCGTTGATCAATCCTTCTAGGAGGTAGCCGTGATTATTGCTAAACCCAGTGCCGATTTTTTCATCTTTTTTCGGGCACTTCTCGGAATTGGCGTATGCTTTTTCGGATTCTATGGCCTGGCGTGGACAGTAGAGCCGGACTCGTGTGTCCAGTACACATCGGGGGTCGATTGCCTTCTCGCCTGGTGGCCCCTTGCGACAGTACTTTTGGGCCTGTCCGTAGCGGGACTCGTGATCTTCCTCCTGACAGTATTGGACAGCATGCCAAATCAGCTCAACCGCCTGACCGGGCAATACCATGCAAAGTACAAAAGCAAACAGATCGAATGGTTCTAGCGACATAGGCCCGACCGAGCGAAAGCTGGGCGGGCCTTTGACTTTGTCTATAGACTCGCGTATATTTGCCGGGCCTCGCAGGGGGCCTGTTTTTTTACCCACAGGTTGGGGAAGCAACGGGTCACGCGCGGAAGAGTCCTTAATCCCCAGGCGCAAGCCAGGATGCCAGCTCTTCCAACCTCTCCAGCGCGGCTTTCCACATGGCAAAAAAATCAATGGTTGTGAAAGCAAATCGCGTGCCGAAGTTCGCTTCGCGCGTGGTTCGACGCTGCTACAAATGCGGTCGTCCGCGCGGTTTTATGCGTGATTTCAACCTCTGCCGTATTTGCTTCCGCGAAGAGGCGCTCGAAGGCAACATTCCTGGTGTAAAGAAGTCCTCCTGGTAAATTTTTATGGTCACCGATCCAATCGCAGATTTCATCAACCGCCTCATCAACGCGGGCGCCGTCAAAAAACAGACGGTGTCGATTCCGTTTTCTATGTTCAAGATGGCGATCGCCGAAAAGCTGAAGGACGCTGGCTATGTGAAGGCGGTTGAGAAAAAAGGGAAGAAGGTAAAAAAGACGCTCGACGTTGTGTTGAAATACAACGATGCGGGCATCCCGGCAATCCGCGGCGTGAAGCGCATCAGCAAGCCAGGCCGCCGCATGTACGCGAGCGTGCACGAGCTGAAACCGGTCAAATACGGCACGGGAGTGCTCATCCTTTCGACTCCGAAAGGCATCATGACGGATACCGAAGCGAAACAGGAAAAGGTCGGCGGCGAGGCTTTGTTTGAAATTTGGTAACGTTGTATGTCACGCATTGGTAAAAAAACAATTCCTGTTCCCGCCGGCACCGAGGTGTCGATCGTTGGGAACGATCTTACCGTCAAGGGCAAGGCCGGCACGCTCACACGCCCGCTGCACCCGTCGATTTCGATCAAGGTTGAGGGCGGTATCGTTGTCGTCGAGCCGAAAAATTCCACGCGCCTCGCGCAAGCGCTTTGGGGCACCTACGCTTCGCATGTGAAGAACATGATCCGCGGCGTCAACGACCCGTTTGTGAAAAAGCTGATCGTCGAAGGCATCGGTTTTCGTGCCGAGCTCTCTGGCAAGCAGATTAAATTCGCGCTTGGCTACTCGCACCCGATTCTGATGGCAGTACCGGAAGGTCTCACTGTGGGAATCGAAAAGGGCACGATCTCGATTTCGGGCGCAAGCAAAGAGAAGGTGGGCCAGTTTGCCGCCGATGTACGCAGCCTCAAAAAGCCGGAGCCATACAAGGGCAAGGGCATTCGCTACGACGACGAAACCATCCGCCGCAAACAGGGCAAGAAAGCCGCTGCAGCCGCATAATCTGGTATGACACTTGCACTCAAAGAAAAGAAACGTCAGAGCCGCCACGCGCGCGTCCGCGCGAAGGTTATCGGCACGGCAGAGCGTCCGCGTCTTTCGATCTACAAATCCAACACGCGCATGTTCGCGCAGCTCATCGACGACAACGCGGGCACAACCGTTGTCTCGGTTTCATCGGCAAGCGAGAAGGGGAAGACACCGCGTGAACGCGCCGAAGCAGCAGCTGCAACGCTCGCCAAAAAACC
>DATMZK010000064.1:0-2168 GCA_035560295.1 Minisyncoccota bacterium
CATCGGTTTCAGTGCCCACCGCAGGTGGCTCGCTCACCGAAGGCGAAACGGGGCCCGCGCGATTCATCAATCCTCTGCTTGCGATTTCGCAGGCCGACCAAGATTTGACCGCACTCGTGTATTCGGGCCTCACGCGCGAAATGCCCGACGGCGCGATCGTCCCCGACTTGGCCCAGTCGTACACCGTTTCGGGAGACGGCCGCACCTACACCTTTCATCTGCGACCAAACGCGACCTTCCAAGACGGCAGCAAACTAACCGCCGCCGACGTGCTCTTCACCATTCAAGAAGCGCAAGATCCCAACATCAATTCGGCGCAACGCGCAAATTGGACGGGCGTTATTGTCTCGAGCCCGAACGCGCAAACGGTTATTTTCACATTGCCGCATGCCTACGCCCCGTTCATCGACGACACCACGATGGGTATTTTGCCAAAGAGCTTGTGGCAAAACGTTGCAGCCGAAGAATTTCCGTTCAGTCCGCTCAACACGCACCCAATCGGCAGCGGCCCGTACAAAGTTGATTCAGTTTCGACCGATTCGACCGGCAGCGCTGCGCGGTACGATCTCGTGCCCTTTGGCAATTTCGCGCTCGGCACGCCTTTTCTCTCGCACATTTCGTTTGCATTTTTTGCGACGCAGGATGATCTGGTGAAAGCGCTGAAAGCGGGCAAGATCGACGCCGCAGCAAATCTCTCGCCAAGCGACGTCAATGCACTCAGCGGACAAGACCTCGCGCTTGCGCAAGTGCCGTTGCCGCGCGATTTCGGTGTGTTTTTCAATCAGACACACAATCCGGTACTCGCCGATGCCGCCGTGCGATCTGCGCTTCAGGCGGCAACCAATAAGCAAGCGCTCGTTGCACAAGAGTTCTCCGGACGCGCAGCAATTCTCACCGGACCGATTCCGCCGGGCGTGCTTGGTTCGACCGGGCCGCTTTCTCCCACGCCGCTCTACCCCACCAGTTCGAGCACGGCGAAAATTGCAACCAACAGCGCGTTTAGCAACAACGCACGCGGCATTTTGCAAAACGGCGGCTGGACATGGAACAGTGCGACATCGCAGTGGTCCAAAGGCAAAGAAACACTCGGCTTCACGCTTGCAACTGCCGATCAACCCGAACTCGTCGCCACCGCAAAAGCGCTCGCCGCGCAGTGGCAGGCCGCTGGCATTGGCGTTTCGGTGCAGGTGTATCCGCTCGCACAGCTCAACACCGATGTGATTCGTCCGCGCGCCTATGATGCGCTCCTCTTTGGCGAAGTGGTTGGGCCTGAACTCGATCTGTACGCATTTTGGCACTCGAGTCAGCGCACGGATCCGGGATTGAATCTCGCGATGTACGCCAATTCCAAAACCGATGCGCTGCTTTCGCAAGCGCGCGCAACGACCGACGCCGATGCACGCGACGCGCTGTACCAAACATTTGCGACTGCGCTCGTCAAAGACAATCCGGCCGTCTTTTTGTACGCGCCCGATTTTCTCTACGTCGTTCCGCAAACGATTCACGGCATCGAGCTCGGCTCGCTCTCTGCCGCCTCGGATCGTTTCGAAAACGTCTATCAGTGGTATGTCGATACCAAAGATGTGTGGCAGATTCTCGCTCCTGCCCACCCCGATAATAATTAATATCCTTGTATGCATCCTTCATCCAATAACAATTCCGGCTCATCGCAGCCGCATCGCCCTGGCGCTCCGCGAGGCCCTCGAGGCCCGCGACCAAACGGCCCGCGCCCAGGTGGCGGCGGACGGCCCGGCAGAAACGGACGCCGACCATTCGGCGGCCAAGCGCGCGCGCCACGTCGTCCAGGCAAAATGCGCCTCGAACATCAGACGCCGTTTGAAAATCAAGAACGCCGCGAACACATTCCGCCGGTCGCGGCAGATACGGTGCGCGTGATTGCGCTCGGTGGCGTCGAAGAGGTCGGCCGCAACATGGTTGCGATTGAATTTGGCGACGACATCTTCATCATCGACGCCGGCTTCCAGTTTTCCGAACCGGAAACGCCGGGCATCGATTACATTTTGCCCAACACCGGGTATCTCGAAGAACGCAAACACAAAATCCGCGGCATTATCATCACGCACGGACACCTTGATCACGTCGGCGCCATCCCCTACATCGCGGAGCGCATCGGCAACCCCACGATCTACACCCGCAAACTCACTGCC
>DATMZK010000065.1:0-5398 GCA_035560295.1 Minisyncoccota bacterium
TCTTCCGCGCATTGTTGCGCGTAACTTCACATTCCCCTCACGCTGAATCGGTACGATGACTTTTAGTAGCGGTCTTTAACCGAAATTAAAAGACTAAATCGAGAGGACGTTATGCACGAATCGGGCGATGCGCGAGGAGTGGAAGCCTCGCGTGATGAGCGTTGGATCATGTGAGCCGGAGGCCGCGCAGTACCACACGGTGCGCGCGGCCTCCGGCGCGTCTGGGGACACGTTCTGAACGCAAAGTGAAGTAATGACGAAACGTGCGATGCGTCTGAGCACAAGGGGGAAACATATCCTATGTCACCTGAACAATTGCAACAGAGAAAAACAAAAACGACATCCCGACTGGCGCGCCAGCTGCCGCAAGGCATCTCGACGGTGTCTGTCGTTGGACTCGGCTACGTGGGGCTTCCCCTTTCGCTGATTGCTGCTGCACGCGGTTATCACGTGATTGGATTTGATATCGACGACGTGAAAGTTGCGCAACTCGCGCGGCGCGAAGCGAATTTTTTGAGTGAAAGTGAAGAGGCGGAGTTTAAGCACGCAAAACACCTTTCGATTACGAGCGACGAACGCATGCTGATTGATGTGGACGCATTCCTCATCTGCGTGCCCACGCCAGTGAATGACGAACACGAGCCCAATCTCGCTCCTCTCATCAGCGCCTGCACCATCGTCGGACGACACCTCTCACCGGGCGCGCTCGTTGTCGTGGAATCGACCGTCAATCCGGGCGTCTGCGAAGAGGTCGCACTCGCCACCCTCTCGCGCGTCTCTGGTCTCAATAAGAACGAATTTGATTTTGCCCACTGCCCCGAGCGCATCAACCCCGGCGACAAACGCTACGATGTGGCGACGATTCCGCGCGTCATCGGCGGCGCAACCGCGCGAGCCCTCGAGCGTGCGAGCAAACTGTATGAATCATTTCTCGAAGCCCCCGTGATGAAAATGGATTCGATCAAAGAAGCGGAAGCGGTGAAAATGATCGAAAACGCATTTCGCGATATTAATATCGCGTTCGTCAACGAGCTCGCGGTTTCGTTTGACCGCGTAGGTATCGACATCGTCAACGTCATCCGCGGCGCTTCCACCAAGCCCTTTGGCTTCATGCCGTTTTATCCAGGCTGCGGCGTCGGCGGTCACTGCATTCCGGTTGATCCGCACTATTTGATTCGCTACGGCCGCGAACACGGCTTCGAGCACACCTTTTTGCTTGCGGCGCGTCGCATTAACAGCCGCATGCCGCACTACTGCGTGCATATTTTGGAACAAGCGCTTCGCGAACAAGGTAAGAAACTGCGTGGATCAACCATTGCGCTCCTCGGTGTGGCGTACAAACGCGACGTGCCCGATACGCGCGAATCGCCAGCCGCTGTCATACTGGATGAACTCGTCCGCCGCGGCGCAATCGTGCGCACCTTCGATCCGTATGTCGCAAGCACCAGCGCACGCACACTTCCCGATGCTCTGAAAGATGCCGACGCCGCGCTGATCGCGACCGATCATTCACAATTTTGCTATTTGGCTCCGCAATTCTTTGAAGAAAACGGTGTGACGCTCGTGATAGACGGGCGCAATTGTCTCGACAAGGATTTGTTTGCGGACTCCCCGGTCGTGTACCGCGGGATTGGACGCAGTGTATGAACGCAACCAAACCGAAAGCGAGTCGGGGTCTCTCCCTCGACAAAGCGGGCATGTGGTTTTTGTTTTTCTTCGTGATCTACATCATTCTGCTCATCAAGATCACCACCGGCTCCTACCTCAACGACAATATTTTCTTCGGTATCTATTCCGTGACAATTACATTGTATATTTTCACCCGCTTTCTGCTCGCGTATTTCCATCGTAATCCGCACATCGAGTCTGACTATGAGCCAACGGTCGCCTTTGTGGTGCCTGCAAAAAACGAGGAAGATAACATTCGCGAGACACTGCAGCGCTTTGCCGAAGTGGAATACCCGAAAGAAAAGATCGAGGTGATCGCGATCAACGACGGTTCAACAGATAACACACTCGCGCTCATGCACGAGGCCGGGCACGACATCGCTCCCTATGTTTCGCGCGTCGATGTCGTCGATTTTCAAGTCAATCGCGGCAAGCGCGCGGCTATGGCCGAGGGCGTGAAGCGCGCCACGCACGACATCATTATTTTCGTCGACAGCGATAGCTTCGTGGAACGCAGTTCGGTGCGGCATTTGGTGAAATATTTCTCGATTCCAGAGATCGGCGCGGTGTCGGGACACACGGATGTGTACAACGCCGGCGTCAATTTGCTCACGCGCATGCAGGCGCTGCGCTACTACATCGCCTTCCGCGTCTACAAAGCGGCCGAATCGGTCTTTGGCAATGTCACCTGCTGCCCGGGCTGCTGCTCTGCGTATCGCCGCAGCCATCTTATGGAATTCATCGACGACTGGCTGCACCAAACTTTTTTCGGCAAAGAATGCACCTTTGGCGACGACCGCTCACTCACCAATTTCATGTTGCGCAAACACGCGGCCGCGTATTCGCCAGAAGCAAAGGCCTACACCGTGGTGCCCGAAGAATTCAGCACCTATATTCGCCAACAACAGCGCTGGAAGAAATCTTGGATCCGCGAAACATTCATCGCCGCATCGTTCATTTGGAAAAAGAATCCGCTCGCCGCCGCATTTTTCTACGCGTACGTCTTTCTCGCGTTCGCGGGTCCTGTCGTATTCATCCACGCGCTCTTGTGGAACCCCGTTGTGTATCACATCGTGCCGTGGGTGTATCTCTCTGGATTGTTCCTCATGCTCATGCTCCACGGCATCTACTACCGCATCCACGTGAATACCAAACAATGGATTTCCGCGGTCGCTGCGTTCTGGTTTTACAGCGTGATTCTGATGTGGCAGTTGCCGTGGGCGCTGGTGACCATCGCCGACACCCGCTGGGGCACGCGTTAACCGTATGATCCTATGTTTTTCGAACTCTCACAGCATAAATTACTCGTCGTCTGCATCATTCTGGTGATGATCGTCTTCGGTGTCGGCATTTTTATGGTTGCCGATAATGCACTCTCGTTTGTTGCGCAGGCAGAGAGTTATGTCTCGATGCAGCAATCCTCTTTTTGGTATTGGTTGCTGTTTGAATTACCAAACGGCGGGCAATTTGCAGCTGCCGCGCTGCCAGAAGGTTCGGCGCATTCCGTGCCGGTACTCCTCTATCACGGCGAAGGTGCGACCTCCAACATGCCGCTTGCAACGTTCGTCGATCAAATGCGTGCACTGAAGGCCGACGGCTGGCACACGATCACCATGGCGCAATTTCAAGCGTTCGTGCAACATGGCACGCCACTCCCCGCGAAATCTTTTTTGCTCACCTTCGACGACGGACGCAAAGACACCTACTACCAGGCCGATCCGGTCCTGAAAGACATGGGATTCAACGCCGTCATGTTTGTGATTACCGGATTTTCTCTACCGACCACTGGCAAAGAATCCACCTTTTATCTCAATAAAACTGAGCTCTCCGACATGATCGCAACGGGACGCTGGCAGCTCGAATCGCACGGCGATCTTGATCACTCCACCTACGCGGTGCAAACGACCACCGACCTTTCACAGACCGCCTCAACAACCGACGGTCACTTTCTCTCCAACAAATTCTGGAGCACCGATGTGAATCGTTTCGAAACCAACGCGGAATTTACCGCGCGTGTAACGGGCGATTTGCAAACATCGAAGCAAACACTCGAACAGGACTTCAACATCAGCGTGAACGCCTTCGCCTATCCGTTCAATGATTTTGGCCAGGACTCAGTAAATTTTCCCGACTCTGAGCGCATACTCGATCAGGTGGTGCCCTCGATCTACCAGTTCACGTTTTATCAGACGTGGGTCGACAACGGTGACACCTTTAATTATCCATTGATCAACAACGGTCCGGGCAGGTCCGCCTACATGGAAAAACGCATCGAGCCGCTTGCCTCGTGGAGCGGAGACGACGTGGTCGCCGCGCTGAATGCAGGCTCTGCAAAACCACTTCCTTATGCAAGTACGACCTTCGGACAAGAATGGGTCGGTACGTGGGGACTGGTGAACGCTTCCGGCAATGCGCTCACACTGAGCGCCAAACCGAGCACTTCGGGCGCCTCGGTATTTCTCAACGGATCCGGTTGGTGTACCGATTACATGGAAACCGCCACCGTCGATATGCAAAAAGGTGCGATCTCGCTCGTCGCGCGTAACCAAGACGATGCGCATTACGTGAGTTGCACGTTCGATCAGGGCGGCGTCGTGATCGAACAACACGACAATGCCGAACACACGACGCTCGGTTCGGGCGATGCGTCGGTGGGCCCCGGCACCGTTACGATCGGCATGGCGGTCTATGGCAACCGCGCTACGTGTTATGCAGCAGGCGCGCCGATTGTGTCCGCATCAATTGGTGCGGGACTACGGCAAGGCGGTGTTGGTTTTGAAATCTGGAATGCGCAACTGGGCACGGCTCGCAGCGTCGTCGAGCAATTTTCTGTGCGCGCGCTGAGCGCACCTCCCATAGAGCATGTGGCCGTGCGAAATCCGCAGCCGGCATTTACCTCACCGTTCATACCGATACCGCAAACTCCGGTGCAACCAGCGCCGCAAATACCACAACCACTGCAACCTGTGTCGCCCGTACAACCGCAGCCAGTACAACCCGCGCCCACGTCGACTCCGCCCGCAGTTGCAACAACAACCGCGACAAGTTCTGCGCACGCACTTCCACCAACGACCGATCCATTCATGAAAACGCATCGGCATCGCGGAAAATCAGATCAGTGACATCGACTTTTCCGTGAAGATGTTGCCGCGCCGATACGTTTATTCATAAATCTATCGACACGCGCGAGAGGGTCGTGTACAACGAGCGCATGTACAACTCAATCGCGCATCCTGCCATGCAGCAAGATGCAAAAAAAATTATTCTCGTCGCAATCGGATTTGCGCTCGCTGGCATCGCGGCGATTGCAACGGTTGCAATGATGCCCGAGGTGCCGTTGTTTAACGGCAACACGCAAGCGGCATTGCCAATGATGAGCGGATCGTTGATCTATTCTTTTAATTCTCCCGGTATCTTGCAAGAGGCGGGCTCCATGCAGCAATCGACCTCTCCCTACTGGTGGCTAAATTCCGGTGGTGAATTTATTATCACCAACGGCGTCGGCGAAACGATGCAAGGAGTTGCACCGCTTTTGAACAAATGGCGCGTCGCATACGCACTTTCCAATCCGGTGGACACCGACAACGGAACGCATCCGCAAAATCTCTTTCGCCTCGTCTCAAAAGGTCAGTGGGAAAATCTTTCGGCAGAAGCGCATTTTTATATCGTCGCCGATAATCTCAGTTCGTCGTCAAATCGCAACCAATCAAATGGCCTCCTTCTCATGAGT
>DATMZK010000066.1:0-6720 GCA_035560295.1 Minisyncoccota bacterium
TATTGCGAATGCTTGATCCGAGGAGGTTGATCGCCGCATGATGATTGCGACACTCCACGGTTACCGCGCGAGACTCCTCGTCAACGCGGGCAATCAGATACTTCGAAACACCAGTCATTGTCTGCCTCTTTCCGCCTGGCAACGCCAGACATTCAAAGAACATCGGTCCCGCGACTGCGGAAACCTCAGCGGATGGAAAACCTCTTTACAGGCTCCGCTGTGTGGCCTGCACTTGCTTGGGCAAGATCAATATAATATAACAATTATTAATTATAGTCAAATAGGAGTAAAAGTTGTTTATTGGCAATGTTTACACAAAAATGTATAAACAAAGCCGGCTTCCACCGAGGAGAAAGTTATGACCGCAACGGTAAGGTTACCCAACTGCACGCTGGCGCAACGTGTCGCCGTGTACACGCTCGCTTGTGTCGGCTCGTGGGCCGTCGCCGCGATTCTCTATGCTGCCCTACATCCGACACGATTGTGGTGCGATTTGGCCCTGATCTTTATCGGGATCGCACTTATGTTCACGGCCGATTTTTGCAAAGCACATTCTTTTTGTGCCGTCCTCTGGTTCTCGAGCGCGGTAATCTTGTACGGAAGTGCGGCACTCGTGCAGATTCGCGTGCTCAACGACATGGACAATTGGCACATCGGCGGCTTCGTCGCCTTTGTTCTCGTTGAGTTACTCGGGGTGGTCAGCACGGCATACATGATCGGCCGCCTCGGCCGGCTAATGAATGCTCCCATGGAATACAGAAAGGGGTGATTGCTCGCGGTGCCGTCCGATAATTATTCGGACGGCATCTTTTTGTTATTTTTGTGGGGATTGTGGTTTGGACAAGTTTTATTCGAGCAACGTTCGGGAATCGTTTTTGTGCCCTCCATCATGAGCGAGCCGCACATTTCACAGAGCTTGCCCGTGGGTCGGGCTTTGATTGCGTTTTTGCAGTCGGGATAATTTGAGCAGGCGAAGAAGACGCCGAATCGCCCGCGGCGTTCGATCATTTCTCCTTTTTTGCAGACGGGGCACTGCACGCCCGTTTTTCCTTTGGCTTCTTCCACCGGATCTTTTTTCACGAATTTGCACTTGGGATAATTCGAGCACGCGATGAAGCGACCGTAGCGGCCTTCGCGTTCGATCAATTTGCCATCCGTGCACTGTGGGCAGTTTTCGCCGATCTCTTTGGGCGGGGCGATCTCGCCGCCGTCTTCTTTGCGGGCACCAAGGCATTCGGGGAATCTTTTGCATGACATGAAGCGCCCATTTTTCGAGAGTTTGTATTCCATCGGTCCGCCGCAGATGGGGCAGGGAAATTCTTTTGGTGCATCGCCCATCGAGGTGATTTTGGCAATCTTATCCTTGCTTTTGACGGCCTTATGAAATGGTCCGTAGAAATCCTTGAGCGTTTTTTCGTATTCACGTTTGCCCTCGGCGATGTCGTCGAGTTCGTTTTCCATCTCAGCGGTAAAGGTGTCTGAAATATAATCGCCGAAATTTTCTTCGATAAAGGTGGAAACAACATCGCCGGTTGCCGTCGGCAGCAACGTGCGGCCCTGTTTTTCGACATACCCGCGCGTTTCTATCGTGCGCAAAATGCTTGCATAGGTCGACGGGCGGCCGATGCCGCGTTTTTCCAATTCTTTCACCAGACCCGCTTCGGTGTAGCGGCTTGGTGGCTGTGTTTCTTTGCCTTCACTGTGCGCTTCGATGAGTGTAAGCGGATCTTTTGCCGCAACTTTCGGCAATTCCACGTCTTCGCCTCGCGCTCCGGGATCGGCCGCGAGCCAGCCGTCGAAGATGACTCGGGAACCATTGGCAGAAAAATCGGGAATGGTGTCGTCGGTCACGTTGGCAACGATTTTTGTGCGCAGCGTTTTTGCATCGGTCATTTGGCTCGAAAGTGCGCGGGCGCGGATGAGGGCGTAGAGTTTCTTTTGATCGTCGTTCCCGCCGAGCGAGAGTTTGGAGGGATCGGTCGGGCGTACCGCCTCGTGCGCTTCCTGCGCGCTTTTGCTTTTGGTTTTGTACGTGTGCGCTTCCGCGTATTTCTCTCCAAATTCTGAACGTGCCTGCGCAAGGAGTGCCTCTTGCGCGTCTTTGCCGAGGTTCATGCTGTCGGTGCGCATGTAGGTGATGTGTCCTGCTTCGTACAATTTTTGTGCGACGCCCATGGTGCGTGAAGGCGAAAAGCCGAGGCGCGTGGAGGCGACTTGTTGCAGCGTCGACGTGGTGAACGGGCCGCGCGGCGAACGAGCGACTTCTGTCTCATCAACAGACTTCACCAGCCACTCTTTGCTCTTTGCATCATTCACAATCCGCTCCGCCTCTTTTTCCGTCTTCGGTTCCTCTGAGCAGGTGAGTGTAAATTTTTCTTTTTTCTTCGTCTCAACATCAACACTCACCACCCAAAACGGCTCTGGCACGAAGGCGCGAATTTCGCGTTCACGCTCCATCAAAATGCGAAGCGCCGGCGACTGCACGCGGCCCGCAGAGAGTCCGTAGCGTACCTTCTTCCAAATCAATCCAGAGAGATCGTAACCAAAGAGGCGATCGAGCACACGACGCGCCTCTTGTGCGCGCACCAATTCTTCGTCGATGGCTCGCGGATGGGCGAGCGCTTCCTGCACCGCTTTTTCAGTAATTTCGTGGAACACAATGCGTTTAGGTTTTTTGAGACCGATCGTTTCGGCCAAATGCCAAGCGATCGCTTCTCCTTCGCGGTCGGGGTCGGTTGCGAGGATGACTTCGTCGGCTTTTTTTGCTTCGCGTTCGAGGCCGTCGATGATCTCCTGTTTTGCGGCAACGATTTGATAGTTGGCTTTGAAGCCCGCTTCGATATCCACAGCGTCTTTGTTGCTCTTGGGCAAATCGCGAATGTGGCCCACCGACGCACGCACAGAAAACCCCTTGCCGAGGTACTTCTCGATAGTCTTCGCCTTCGCGGGCGACTCAACGATGACCAATTTCATACTATTAATAGATGAGGGTACACGGCTTCTGCCGATATTGCAAAAAACAAAGTCGCCCGCAGATGCGAACGACCTTGTGTAGCGTTCAGCTGCGGGCGATGTTAGGGAAGGAATTCAGCCACGTGGCGATCGCTCCAGCTACGCCGAAACCTTCGAGAGGGAAAATGGGATGCCGCCCATGCGTATCGTCGTATTTTTTGATCCATTCCTCTAAAGTGATTGCGCCGTTTGGATCGATTGTGGCCTCGATGCTGGTCATGCGCATAAGCACTTGCACCAACTTGTTTGTCCCCGGGCTGTCTCTGTACTCTATCCCTAAGACGGCGAGCAGGGCCACCGCTCTGCCTTTTGTGTCGGCCATTTTATCTCTCCCTTTTGCCGTCCCGACAGTACCACGACAGCACCGGTTTTCAAAGACTTCATTTTTTTAAAGAAATTGCTATACTCTGCCCAATGTCAAAAGGTACCGTAACGCAGATTATCGGCCCGGTCGTCGACGTCCGTTTCGACGACGGTTTGCCCGCTATTCGCAACGCGCTCGAGATCAAACACAAGAACGGACGTTTGGTGCTCGAAGTCGCACAGCACCTCGGCCTCAATCGCGTGCGCTGCATCGCGATGGGCGACACCGCAGGCCTCGCGCGTGAGACCGAAGTCTCCGACACCGGCGCGCCGATTTCGGTGCCGGTTGGAGAAGAGGCGCTCGGCCGCATGTTCAATGTGATTGGCGATGCAATCGACGGCAAAGACAACGTCGGCAAAGATGCCTCGCGTCTTCCCATTCACCGCGATCCGCCCCCCTTCTCCGAGCAATCCACCAAAGCCGAAGTCTTCGAAACCGGCATCAAAGCAATCGACCTTCTCGCGCCGTTTATCAAGGGCGGCAAAGTCGGCCTCTTTGGTGGTGCAGGCGTCGGCAAAACCGTCCTTATTCAAGAATTGATTCACAACATCGCATCAGAGCACGGCGGCTATTCCGTGTTTGCTGGCGTGGGTGAGCGCGTGCGTGAAGGCAATGACCTCTACGGCGAAATGCGCGACTCCGGTGTGTTAGACAAAACGGCACTCGTCTTCGGCCAGATGAACGAAGTGCCGGGCGCACGCGCACGCGTCGCGCTCTCGGGTCTTACGATGGCGGAAGCGTTTCGCGACGAGGGCGGCAAAGACGTCCTCTTTTTCATGGACAACGTGTTTCGATTCGTGCAGGCAGGATCCGAAGTTTCTTCGCTGCTTGGCCGCGTACCGTCGGCCGTGGGTTACCAGCCGACACTCGCGGGCGAGATGGGACTCTTGCAAGAGCGCATCACCTCCACGAGCAAGGGTTCGATCACCTCGGTGCAAGCAATTTACGTGCCTGCGGACGACCTCACCGACCCAGCCCCGGCGACGACCTTTTCTCACCTCGATTCGACCGTCACCCTTTCCCGCGCACTCGCAAGCTTAGGCATTTATCCTGCGATCGACCCGCTCGACTCCACCTCGACCGCTCTTGCGCCGCAGATTGTGGGAGAAGAGCATTACCGCGTCGCCAACGAAACCCGCCGTGTGCTGCAGCGCTACAAAGATCTGCAAGACATCATCGCGATTCTCGGCATCGAGGAACTTTCGGACGAAGACAAAAAACTGGTCTACCGTGCGCGCAAAATTCAGCGCTTCCTCTCGCAGCCGTTTTCGGTTGCCGAAGTGTTCACTGGTGCCAAGGGCAAATATGTGAGCTTGGCAGACACGGTTCGCGGCTTTGCCGAAATTCTCGACGGCAAACACGACGCGAAAAACGAGCAGGCATTCTACATGAAAGGATCGGTCGACGAAGTCACCGAATAATCAGTGGGACATCGGATGTCCCACATCGCTATGGCAGGACACAATACATTCCATCTCACGATAGCTTCGGTTGGCGCGACCACCTTCGACGGCCCGGCTGTTTCTGCCACTATGCCAGGCGCTGCAGGAGAATTCACCGTGCTCGCGCATCATGAACCGCTGGTTTCCATTTTGAAAAAGGGAACAATCACGGTACGCAAAGAGGGAAGCGAGGCAATGCAATTCCCGATCGAAAGCGGCGTTGTTGAGATGAGTGGGAACAAGGCGACCGTGCTGCTGTAAAGTAGGGTAGAATTAGCGCATGCGCATCACGCGTGCCGCACTCCTCGTATTCATTTTCGTGCCTTCCAGCTGTTTTGCGCTCTCGGCGCCGTTCGTTGGGTCTCCGTTTGCGCACATGACTCCGCCTTTTATCGATCGGGTGTCGCTCCTACCTGATTCCTCAAGTCAAACGGCGACTGCTGCTGCGCCGGCTCAGCCGCCGGGCGTCAACGACATCTGCTACAGCGTCACGATCAAAGAAGAACAAGGTAAACTCGTCACCAATTATTCTTCAATTCCCGACGACAACTGCGAAGCGCTGCGCAAAAAATATCCTTCCAATGCCGCCGCATGCCAAAGCCAAGTGTTCCGCAGTGTTGTGGGAGATTATCGGTATGAGGATTTGAGCGGCACGTGGAAAGTGGGAAAACGCTGCGATCATCTCAACGATTCTGCGCCCGCGGGCATGAGTGTCGTGTATTCGCCGATCAACTCGGGCTCCATTGCGAGCATCGATCGGGCTGATCCCGGTCAAACGGGTTCGGCGCAAATGGTAGACATGTATCAAAATTTGGGCGTGCCGCAGGCGCAGGCGCAGCAAATCGTCGACAGCAATCCGCAGCAGGCGTACGACTTTTTAAATAATGTTGCAAATGGCGACGGCTCGAGCGCACAAACACAGCAGCTGGGCCAGAGCCTCGGCATCAATCAAGATGTGCTGAATAGCATGGGGCAGATAGAACCGACGGCAGAAGCGCCTGGCGCTCCCGCCCCATCCACTGCGGCCTCCGGCGCGGTTACCGGAGTTGGTCAAAACGACATGGTGCGCAATGTCGCGAATGCGATTTCGAGTAATCCGCAATACAACATTCAAGATCCCAAGCAATTTGCCGACAGCATGGTCGCGCTGCCGTATGCCGAATGCGGTCCGAGCGGAAATTGTGGCACAGCGCAGGGTTCTTCGCAGGTCGTCGGCAACTATCAAGAAATTCCATCATATTACAATCAGGGAATACAAACCTATGTGAGCGGTTGCGACACCTCGACCGATGCATGTCAGTATGCACAGGCGTATTGTGCCAATGTCGATGGCCGTATGGATCCGGTGTGCAACACTGCCGCGGCTGCAGGGCACAACGTCGCCATCGAATCCGCCGTGCAAGCCTCCAATTGCGGGGGCGTCCCTTGTTCTCCCGCCCAGCAGGCCGCGATACACCAGATGTATCAAATTGGTCCGACACAAGTCGGCAGTGTGCTCGTAACTGGCGACCCAAACGCGATTTCTACCTATCAAGTTTCTCCCACCAACATGCAAAACCTTTGCAACAACGGCGCGTGCCCTCAAGGCTCGACTGGCCTTGATGCAATCAATGCCATGGCGAACGTGCCGAATATGCAAAACGGGGTAAATATCGCGACCAACGGTAATCCCGGCACCACGATTGCAAGCGCGAGCACCGTGCCACCGCCAACATCGATTTCACCTGGGGGCGGCGGACCGGCTGGTACAACGCAAACGCAGATTGCCGCTGATCAGTCCGGACCAGAATTTGGCCCGCAGCCAAAAGGAACAACGCCCTCGCCCACATACGCTGGCCAACCGACGATCAGTGCGCAGCAGAATAATTCGTTCGCGAGCATGCAAAATATGCAAAATATGAT
>DATMZK010000067.1:0-2034 GCA_035560295.1 Minisyncoccota bacterium
CTCCTTGGCGGCAATTTTGTGGTGCGCAAAAGTGCGATCGACACGATTAAGGGATTTGATACGTCGATTGCATTTTATGGTGAAGACACCGATTTGGCGCGACGTCTTTCAAAAATCGGCAAAACGCTGTTCCGCATGGATTTTGTCGTGCATTCATCGGCGCGCCGTTTTGAAGAAGAGGGAATTTTCAAACCCAATCTCGTGTACGCACTCAACTACCTGTGGCCGATTCTGTTTCATAAGCCGTTTACGCACGCGTATCGCGATGTACGATAGCGGTATGGATAGAACTCTCAAACTCTGGGGCGGCATGATCGTCTTCCTTGGCGTCGGGCTTCTCGGCGCGCTCGGGCATGCTTCTTCGATGCTGCTTTTGCCAGAAGTTCTTTTTTACCTGCTGCTTTTGGTACACACGTACTTGTCTATCGAATTATTTACGCGCATCGAAGACAGGCACTACGATCAACTGATTGCCGATCTGTTGCTGTTTGTGAGCTACGTTGGCCTCGGGCTTTCGCTCGGGACGCCCGTTTCGTTTTTCTTTTTCAATCTCTGCCTCTTTGTCGCTGCACCACTGAAGTACGCGTTTCTCCTTGGTCGTATTCCACATCCGATTTTATTGCGCCGCAAAATTGTGATCGATCTTTCCGGCACGCTGCTTGCGACCGTCGTCTTAGGTGTAGCGATATTTTCAAGCGCGCTTGTCGCCGCATGGCTCCTAACGATTCTTTTCGCACTCGCAAGCGTGCGATATCTGATTACGCACCCGTTGTATCGGTTGTAGCATTTAGTATAAAAAAATCGGTCGTGCGGACGAGCTCGCCGTATCAACGTGCAGAGCGTTTTCTCTCCAGTGCTTCTAACATTTGTTCAGCGGCAACCATGTATCGCTCCGGAGTTTCGCCGATTTGTCCGTGCCCGCCGCGCACCGAAAGAAATCCATCAATCGTGCCTTTCCTCAGAAACGTTGCCATTTTTTCGGTGGGGAAAACCGAATCGTCTACTCCGCTCATGATGACAATGCCGATGCCTTTCTCGTGGAGTTTTGCGATGAGGTCGTGTATTTGTACTTGTGAAAGCGCCCAACCTTCGCTGAACGCACGAACTGGATTTTTCGCCATGTACCAAGGCGCTTCACGATTTGCGGCTGCGCCGACTGCTTTAGAGACATCAGTCGCTTCAATCGCCGGATATGCGATCGCCACTTGTCCGCGCTCTTCCGCTGCCTGTTTTGCTTCCTCGCTCACCGGTATTTCTCTCAAAGTTGGTTTTTCGGCGCCCTGAGCTGCAAAGCCCTGCATGAGGCGCGATAACGTGTCTTCACCGATGAGTCCGGCGGGTCCAAAGAACACAATGTTGCGAAATTTTTCTGGCTCGAGAAGCGCGGCGATCGCGACGTTGACGGCGCCTTCCGAGTGCGCGATGGCGTCCAGCTGTCCTAGTTGTTTGTGATGAACGATGTCGAGCAGCGTTTTCGCTTTTCTCACTTCGGCGGTCGGATATGTGCCAACCAACGTCTGCTCTTCCTCGGTTAGCTGCATGCTGCCTCCCGTGCGTGGATGATTCAACGAAACGGTGCGACGCCCTTCTTTCACTAATGTCTCAAGCGCGGGTTTGTAAACGGGAAGCGTGCAAGCCCACGCTGGCGCAAACAAAACCGGCACATCGTTTTTTGCGTGCTCGGGATGTATGTCGACCACCTCAGCTGTGCCGCCTGCGGTTTCGATACGCTCTTTGTTGGCGAATTGTCGATCGAACGAATTTCGAGCAGTTTTTTCCATGCCACCCTCCTTCATATGCTTGGAGTATATACTGGGAACTTCTTCTTCAGGCTTCGGGATTGCTCCTGCCGCGCCGAGCGCCGCCCCGGCAGCTACCCCTGCGATGCCTTTTAGCACAGACCTCCTACTTGGATCGCGCGGGCCTTCCATGCTCATGCACCGAGTATAGCGTGCTCGCTCACGGGCCTCACTTGGCGCACGTTTTCATACAGAGATACAAACTGCTGCGCGATCTGCGTTGGCGAATATTGCT
>DATMZK010000068.1:0-8845 GCA_035560295.1 Minisyncoccota bacterium
GAGAAGCGCATGAGCGTTTCTTCGAGCGTTGCGAGATATCGCGGATGACGTTCACTGGTGAGCGTGCGCGCCCAATCAGAAAAACGGGCGGAAAGCGCTTTTTTTGGTTCACTATTAGAATACGGATCCATATCAGGAAATGAAAATACGAACGTCTCGGCAGGCGAGCCTGCACCCCTTCACTTTTCCCACGCGCGAACGGACTAAATCAACGCCGCAAGTGCGGAAAGCGCAAAAAGGATACCGAGCACGATGGTCGCATTGAACAAGGTCTTCTCGAAGCCGCGGCGCGTGTGGAATCCAGAGCCGAAGTTGTCGACGCCGAACGCACCGCCGAGGCTGGCGCCCGTGCGCTGCAGCAAGATCGACGCCATCAGAAGGACGGCGAGAGAGATCTGCAGTACAGGCAGCGAGCTTTGGAGGAGAGCCATGTGAAAATACTGTAGCACAGGCTATTTTTGAATGCAAATAAGTCGCGGCGTGGCTCAAGGGAGCCACGCCGTCATGAACGCTCAGTCGTAAACGTTGCTCTGGGGCATTATCACCCAAGCGAGAGCACCGGCCGCGAGCGGGAGTAACAACCCACCGCCAACGAACCATCCGACCGCAGCTACGAATAACGCCAAGGCGGCGCGTTCAGCAGACGACATGTGGAGACTCCTCAGCGAGGTGTTGATCAGCTTCCATTATAGCACCTATATAAAAATAGTCAATATGTCGGCTTGACCTAGCCGTGGCAGTTCTATATATTGAGCCCCTCATTACTCATCCATTTTTCAAACCATGGCAGCAACAAAGAAAATGACTATCCAACCACTCGGCGAACGCGTGCTCGTGAAGCGCGAAGAACAAGAATCCAAAAAATCTCCGAGCGGCATTATCATCCCCGACACCGCCACGAAAGAGAAATCCAAAATTGGCACGGTGGTCGCCGTTGGCGCTGGTCGCATCAATGAACACGGTTCGCTCGTCCCGATGTCTATCAAACCTGGCAGCAAAGTTATCTTCAACGCAGGTTGGGACAACGAAGTGGATACGGGCGACGAAGGAGAGGCATATTTTCTCGTCAAAGAGTCCGACATTTTAGCCGTCATCAAATAATCTCACTATGGCAAAGCAAGTTATTTTCGATCAGGAAGTTCGTAATGCACTGAAGCGCGGTGTCGATATTGTCGCCAACGCGGTGAAAGTGACGCTTGGTCCGAAAGGGCGCAACGTGGCGCTTTCAAAAAGCTGGGGCGGCCCGACCATCACCAACGACGGCGTTTCGATCGCCAAAGAAATTACGCTTGCCGACAAATTTGAAGACATGGGCGCAAGCATCGTGAAGGAAGTCGCGACGAAGACAAATGATAAAGCGGGCGACGGCACCACCACCGCCGTTGTGCTCGCGCAGGCGATTATTCACGAAGGCTTAAAGCGCACCGCGCTCGGGGCGAATGCCATGATGGTGCGCCGCGGCATCGAAGCGGCAGCAAAAGACGCCGTCGAAGAGCTCAAGAAGATGGCGCGCGAAGTCAAAGGCAAAAATGACATCCGCCAAGTTGCGACCATTTCCGCGGAATCCGAAGAGCTTGGCAAAACGATTGCGGAGGTGGTTGAAAAGGTGGGCAAAGATGGCGTTGTCACGGTAGAGGAAGCGCAGACGACCGAGATCGGATACGATTATGTGGAAGGCATGGAATTTGATCGCGGCTACGTGAGCGCGTATCTCATCACCAACGCCGAGCGCATGGAAGCCGAAGCAAAAGACACACCGATCCTCATCACCGACAGAAAAATCTCCAGCATTAAAGACATCGTGCCGATTTTGGAAAAAGTGGCGCAGGCGGGGAAGCGCGAGCTCGTCATCATCGCCGACGATGTCGACGGCGAGGCACTCGCCACACTGATCGTCAACAAACTGAAGGGAGTCTTCAATGTGCTTGCGGTCAAAGCGCCCGGCTATGGCGATCGCAAAAAGGAAATGCTCGCGGACATCGCCATTACCGTTGGCGCGCAGGTTATTTCCGAAGACCTCGGATTGAAGCTCGAAAACACAGAATTGAACATGCTCGGCCGCGCGACGCGTGTAGTTGCCACGAAGGATTCGACGACCATCATCGGCGGCAAAGGAAAAAAGAGCGACATCACTGAACGCGCAAATCAACTGCGCAAACAGCTCGAAAACACCGACTCCAAATTCGATAAAGAAAAATTGGAAGAGCGCATCGCCAAACTCTCCGGCGGCGTTGCAGTCATCCGCGTGGGTGCTGCGACCGAAACCGAAATGAAATATCTCAAAGACAAAATCGAAGACGCCGTGAATGCGACGAAAGCCGCGATCGCCGAAGGTATCGTCTCGGGCGGTGGCAGTGCACTTGCGAAAGTGTCGGCAAAATTGGCCAGCAAAATGAACGCAAAATCCAACGACGAGTTCGACGTGGGCTACCGCGTGCTCGTTTCCGCGTTGCAGGCGCCGCTCCTCCAAATCGTTGCCAACACCGGCCGCGAAGACGGTGCAGTGATTTTGAAAGAAACCTCGAAATCAAACGCGATGGGCTTCAACGCCGCAAGCGAGGAAATGGTAGACATGTACGAGGCGGGCATCATCGACCCGGTGAAAGTGACGCGCTCGGGCGTGGAAAACGCTGCCTCGGCTGCAGCCGTGCTTCTCACGACCGAAGCGGCGATCGCCGATATTCCCGAAGACAAAAAATCTCCGATGCCGGGTATGGGTGGCATGGGGGAGATGGATTAATAATTCAACACATTCGTAATAAAAGTGCCCCTCGAGCGAACGTCGCTCGAGGGGCTTTGTAGTTACACCGTGATAGAGCTGAGGTCGATCATGAAAGACGCTTTCTGCAATTCTTTTGCGCCCGCTTCCAGTGCTGCAAATCGCTGGGTTTCGGCCTGCATCGTGAGGGCCGATTGCAGCAAGATCGCGGCGAACGAGCCGCCCCAAATCGCTTCTTCGATAGATCGTGGCTTGCGAGGCCCGTGAGTGAAACGGGTACCTTCGCGCACGATCGGGAGCCACTGCTGTTTGCCGAAGGCGACTTCACGCAGCGCTTCGATGCATGACTCGTCGAGCGAGCGCAGGGGCGACGCTTCGGCGAAGACGCCGCGACGGTCGTAGTTCGCGAGGAATCTAAGACCCTCGATCCCAAAACACGCGGCAATCCGGATCAGCTGCGGGCGCATGTCGATCAGTTCTTGGGGATCCGTCGTCCACGTTTCTCGGAACGAAAACTCGAGCAATGATCCGAGGAATGCAACGGTCGTGTCGATCGCGTGATCTCGCCCGCCGAAACGATTTCGCCACAGGTTTGTGAGCTTGCAGCAGCCTTCTTCGATTGGCTCGTCGGGTCTAAAAAACCACACGAGCTTTCGCAGCATCCCAGGCTGACAGAGATGGAAGGTCCAATCAGGGCGCTTGTGCTCGTTGGACTCGTTCGTCGTAAACACTTTGGTCGCGAGCATGGAGAACGCTTTTTTCGCGAGCAGTCGTTCCGAGTGTATCCCGCGTGCCTCGCCGAATTGACCTTCGAGATGGCCATCGGCGACGTCGAAATACAGACTAACGCGCTCGAGCAATTGCTCCCACGTCTCAACGGTCATATCGAACCCGCAGTGCAGGAGGCCGAGCAGGATCTTCATATGCGTCTCGGTATCCCACCGCGATTTCCATTCGCCCCACGTCATGGGCCGTCTGGGTTCAGCAGACTTATCGGTATCCAACATGACAGACCTCTTCATTACGCCCTGTTTTCGGGCTCTCGGGGAACATTCCCGTCCGCAGGCTATTCTGCGCGTCTGTCCTTGTCAACGAGCGTTCGCTGACTCGCCAAGGGCAGCGAAAGTGCTATAGTTTACCCATATGATCATGTGGATACTCCTCGCAATCGTCGTTATTATCGCGATTTGGTTTGCCGCAGCGTATAACGCTTTTGTGCGCCTCACGCAGCGGGTGAAAGAGGCCTGGAGCGATATCGACGTGCAGCTGAAGCGCCGCTACGATCTCGTTCCCAATTTGGTGGAGACGGTGAAAGGCTACGCCGCGCACGAGGCGGGCACCTTGCAGAAGGTGACGGAAATGCGCACGCGCGCCATGAACGCGACCGCACCAGCAGATAAAGCCGAAGCCGAAAACATGCTCTCCGGCGCGCTCAAATCGCTGTTTGCTGTTTCCGAAAATTATCCCAACCTGAAAGCCAACGAAAACTTCCTCGAATTGCAGCGTCAGCTCGAAGACACCGAAAACAAACTCCAGGCCGCGCGCCGTTTCTACAACAGCGTCGTGCAGGATTTGAACACCAAATTGCAATCGTTTCCGAGCAATTTTGTCGGCAATATGTTCGGATTCAAATCGGCCGACTTTTTCCAGCTTGGCGACGCTGATGCGGCTGCGAAGGAGCCCGTGAAAGTGCAGTTCTAAGATGGCGAGTCTCTACACTCAACAATCGCGCAACGTCTTCCGCACGTGGATGCTGATGACGATTTTTCTCGTGATCGTCATTTTGATTGGCCTTGGCGCTTCGTACTACTACAATAGCAGCGCGATTTTGTATGTGGCGATTGGTTTTGCGGTCGTGATGAATCTCTACGCGTATTGGTTTTCCGATTCGGTTGCCATTCGCAGTGCAGGCGCCATCCCCGCCGATCCGGTGCAATATATTGAACTGCACCGCGTTGTTGAAAATCTCGCAATCACCGCGGGATTGCCCAAACCGCGCATCTATATCATCAACGATCCGGCGCCCAATGCCTTTTCCGCCGGCCGCGACAAGGAGCATGCGGTTGTCGCTGTTACCACCGGTTGTTTGCAAATGATGGATCGCAACGAATTGGAAGGGGTGATCGCGCACGAACTCTCGCATGTGGGCAATCGCGACATTTTGGTGATGACGGTCGCCGTCGTACTGGTGGGATTTATTTCGGTACTCGCCAACATCGCACTGCGCGTATCATTTTTTGGCGGCGGCAACGATCGCGATCGCAACGGCAATATTTTTGCGCTCGTGGGCTTTGTCGTCGCCATCATTCTCGCGCCGATTGCCGCCCAGCTTATTGAGCTTGCGATTTCACGCCGTCGCGAATTCTTGGCCGACGCTTCGGGCGCGCTTCTCACGCGCTACCCAGAAGGTCTTGAAAGCGCGCTCCAAAAAATAGGGCAGTACAACGCGCCGATGCAACGCGCCTCGACCACCACCGCGCACCTTTTTATCTCCAACCCCTTCGGCGCGCATCCAAAAGGCCAGTGGATCCAAAATCTCTTTAGCACGCATCCGCCGATCCAGCACGCATCGCGGCCTTGGAGGGATTGAACGTATAAAATATACTTGCCCGCACGGAGGGTTCGCATAGTGGTCTAGTGCGCGCGCTTGGAAAGCGCGTGTGTCGCAAGGCACCGAGGGTTCGAATCCCTCACCCTCCGTTCGTAATAAAAAAACGGCACCACCCAGATTGGTGGTGCCGTCGCTGTGGCGATCATTCGCACGAGCATGCAGCGATGTCGCAACTCTCCACGCCGCTGCACCCCTCGAACATTTCGACAAAGAAGCACGTTGTCAGCATGTCGTCGCACATGCTGGCAACGCCGTCGCCTCCGCTACTGCGCCGCTTGCGCTTCTCTTTTTCGCTTTCGGACATCAGCACGGCGTAGGCTGCGCCGCATTCCTTGAACCGTGCGCGGAGCAACCTCCAGGCTTCGCTGAACGGGTGTTCGAGAAAGGCGTGAAGGCCAAAATGCGAACAGGATCCCTGCCCGTGAAGCGCGTGATGCGCGCAACGGAAACCCTTGTATGGGGAAATCCATTTTTGATAAAAACGAATTCCTTTTACTGCGACCACCGACATGCCGGCGTCCACGGTCGTCGCGACGGACATGGCATTTCTCCAAGCTGAATTGAACCCGGAATATTATAAAGCATTTATGATATTGAGTCAAATATGTGGCCGATCTGCATTGACGCGCGTTTTGTGGGACATATAGTTGCGGCAGTAGCCTCGACGAGAGGTTTTGGACAAGGAAAAGAGCAATGCGTTCCTTTCTTTCGGAGCCCGACACCAGATACAGCGTCGAGGCTGAGCCGGTGTGGAACACCGTGCAACGCGTCACCGACAACCGCTTTCGTGCGATCCGCTTTCATCAAAAGGCGGAGAGATTGTCGACTTCCCGCGTCATTCGGATGCTGCAGCAAAATCTGATCGACATGCTGAAGCAGCTGCGAAAGCGCAAAGAGGCCAGCTCCGAAGACAAAGAGTTCATCGACGGCATTGTCGAACTCGTCGAGTTTGTCGACGTCGCGAACCCCGAGCAGGTCGCTTCGGTGTATGCGCTGATGCGCGTGCGCGAACGCCGTTATGCTCATTGATTCCTGAAGCTCGGCCACCGCCGAGCTTCTTCCTTGTGCCATACTGTTGCGATGATGGCACTTTCGATTTGGCCGCTGGTCGTTGCTGCAATCCTTGCCGTTGGACTGCGATACGCGTGGTACCACTCGCGTGTGTTTGGCGGCATCTTCATGCGAGTTTCCGCTACCAGTCCTCACATGATCGAGCGCTCCGCGTCGCGTTGGTATGTCTATCGAGCGATTGAATTCATTGCGGCGCTTCTTCTTGCGTTTGTATTTCGCGAACTTCTCCTCGCGCTCGGCATTTTCGATATCATTGGCGCAGTGCGGCTCGCACTTTACATTGCAATTGGATTTGCGGTTCCCATGTTGCTCGGACCGGTGCTTTTTGAACATCGACCCGTGTCGCTCTACTTGATCAATGTTGGTTATTGGTTCCTCGCGCTCGTCGCGATTGCGGTGATTCTTGTTTTATAATGCACATATGAAACTGTGGTGGTGGATTGGTGGCGTAGTGCTCCTGGTTGTGGCTTTTTTTGCGTTTGAACTCATGCATGTGGGCACCACGGCGGCGCCAATATCCACTGCGCTGCCTCAAACGAGTCTCACCATCGATGGAGTGAGCATTGTCGCCGATGTTGCAACCACTCCCGCGCAGCAAGAGCTCGGCCTTGGCGGCCGATCCCGCCTTGCGCCCGGCACCGGCATGTTGTTTGTGTTCCCGCAGGATGGGCATTACGCCTTTTGGATGAAGGACATGCACTTTTCTATTGATATTATCTGGCTTGCAAGCGACGGTACGGTCGTCTTCATTGTTCCGAACCTCTCTCCCGCCACCTACCCGCAGTCGTACGGACCAAAAGGGCTCGCGCGCTACGTGCTTGAGGTGCCCGCTGGTTTTGCGACACAAAATCACCTCCAAGTGGGCGACCGGGCACAATTGCCAGCATCTTTTTGAGTTATCCACCTCTCCGTTTCAGGAAATTCTCACGGAGTGAGAGGTACAATGAACGTCCCTTAAAAATAATCGAATTTGCGCATGACACAAACCACGAATCGGCGCCCTGGGGCACCGGTAGAGAAGTCCGCCCCCGCACCGTCGGCCTCATCGGCTGGCAAAATCTACCAGAAATATCTGCCGCAGATCCAAAAACGCGATGGTCGTGTCGTGCCGTTTGATTTTCCCAAGATCGTCGAAGCTATTCACAAGGCGATGCTCGCTTCGAGCGAAGGATCGGCCGATGAAGCGGCAGTAGTGGGGCACAAAGTGGCAAGTGAGATGATGCGCATTGCAAAAGTCTACAAAAACTTTCTCCCGACCGTCGAAGGTTGCCAGGATGAGGTCGAGCGTCAGCTCATTTTGTCCGACTACGCAGCGACCGCCAAATCCTACATTCTCTATCGCGCCAAGCGCGCCGAGCAGCGCAAAGAGCAGGGTAGCGTGCCGGAGCACGTGAAGAAGCTCACCGAAGCCTCGAAGCAGTATTTCAAGACCAATCCGCTCGGAGAGTTCGTGTATTTGCGCACCTACGCCAGATGGATCGAAAGCGAGCAACGCCGTGAGACTTGGATCGAGACCGTCGACAGGTATGTCGGTTTTATGAAAGAAAACCTCGGCGACAAAATGACGAAAAAAGAATACGCCGAGATCCGCGAAGCGATTTTGAAGCAAGAAGTCATGCCGAGCATGCGCGCGATGCAGTTTTCGGGTGCACCGGCACGAAAGTGCAACACCTGCTTTTACAACTGCTCGTTTACGGCGCCGGTGAAGTTGGAAGATTTCGCCGAGATCATGTATCTCTCGATGCAGGGCACAGGAGTAGGCTTTTCGGTGGAGAGCCAAAACATCGAACAACTGCCGCAAATTCAAAAACAAACCGGCGAAAAATTGCCCACGCACGTCATCATCGATTCAAAAGAGGGTTGGTGCGACGCGCTCACGCTTGGGCTTCGCACGTGGTACGGCGGCAAAGACATCAGCTTTGATTTTTCGATGATTCGTCCGGCTGGCTCACGCCTCAAGACGATGGGCGGCAAAGCAAGCGGTCCGGAGCCGCTGCGAAGCCTCTTGCAGTTTGCGCGCGATCGCATTTTGAAACGTCAGGGCCGACGTCTGCGCACAATCGACGCGCACGATGTCATCTGCAAAATCGGGGAGTGCGTGGTGGCGGGCGGAGTGCGCCGCAGCGCGATGATCAGTCTTTCGGATCTCGACGACGTCGAGCTACGCGATGCAAAGAAAGGCCAGTTTTATCTCACCGACGGTCACCGCGCCATGGCAAACAACTCAGCCGTGTATGAAACGAAGCCGAGCAATGCGGAACTCATGGATGAGTGGGTTGCGCTCATGAAATCCGGCTCGGGTGAACGCGGCATTTTCAACCGCGGCGCCCTCGAAAAGACGATGCCAACACGCCGTTTCAAATTCCTCGAGAAAAAATACGGCAAAACGATGAAGGGATACATCGGTCAGGTGGGCACCAACCCGTGCGGCGAAATCATTCTGC
>DATMZK010000069.1:0-3782 GCA_035560295.1 Minisyncoccota bacterium
ACGATGATCACGCTTCGCCTCGATCGCAATCTGCCTCGCGTCGAGAAAATCGGCAATGTCACCGTGCACCGTATCGGTTTTTCTGTTCCAGGCGCGACGGTGTCCGATCGCGCGCTTCCTTGGCAGTGCAAACTCGCCAAACTTTTGTTTCCGCTCACCGCATGGTGGAAGGCGCTCTTTCTGCATCGCGGACATCGATTCGATGTGGTGTGGGCAATGATGGCAAATCAGGCAGGATTTGCAGCACTGTTTTTCAATTGGATGTATCCGCGCGTGCCGTTTTTCTTGGAGTTGCAAGATGGTCGGCCGTTTGCCGAAATGAAACAACGTCGCCCCGCGCTCAAACTATTGTGGCCGCTCTATCGGCGCATCTACATGAGCGCTGATCGCATCAAATGCATTTCATATTTTCTTGCCGAGCAAGTACGGCTCATTGGATACGATGGCATCGTTGAGGTAATTCCCAACGGTGTGGATGTCGCGCGATTCTCTGCAGTCGTGTCTCAAGAAAAGCTCGCGGCGCTGCGAGAAAAAGTGGGGAAGAAACCAGGCGACGTTTTTCTGTTCACGGCATCTCGCCTCGTGCTTTCGCGCGGTGTCGAAGATGTGATCGAAGCGCTTGTGCATCTTCCGGCGAACGTAACATTTCTCATCGCCGGAAGCGGCGAGGACCGGGAAAAATTGGAACACATCGCGCGCGGACTCCAAGTGCGCGATCGCGTGCTGTTCGCCGGGCACATTTCGCACGCAGAGTTGCCCGCGTATCTGCAAATTTCCGATATCTTCGTGCGTCCGTCGATCATCGAAGGATTCGGCAACGCGTTTGTCGAAGCGATGGCAGCTGGCATTCCGATCATCGGCACGCCGGTCGGCGGCATTCCGGATTTTCTGAAAGAGGGAGAGACGGGGCTTTTTTGCGAAGTGCGTAATCCGCGATCCATTGCAACCGCAGTGCAAATCTATCTCGATGATCTGGTGCTTAGATCGAAAATTATTGAGAAGGCTCGCGATGTGGCGCGCGAGAAATATGATTGGGATCTGATTGCGGAGACGATGCGCGAGAAGATTTTTCTGGCCGTATGAAAATTTTGATTGCAACACCAATTTTCCCGCCGCAAGTTGGTGGCCCCGCTTTTTATTCCGCACAACTCTCCGAGGCGCTGAAGCGACAAGGCCACCAGGTCACGGTCAAAACCTACGGTGCACTGCTCCAGTTGCCCTCGGGCATTCGGCATCTCTGTTTTGCCTTGCGACTGTTGCCCGCTGCATTTTCGTGCGACGCGATCATTGCGCTCGACACCTTTTCTGCTGGCGTCCCAGCCGCGTTCGTTTCGATGCTTGCGCGAAAGCCGTTAATCGCGCGCGCTGGCGGTGATTTTTTGTGGGAAGGATATCTCGAGCGCACGCGCGAGCTCGTACCGCTGCCGCAGATCTACCAAGAGCGTTCGCGATGGGGAAGAAGGGAGCGCATCGTGTTTGCGTGCGTGAAATTTGTTGCCCGCCATGCGCGCCTCGCGTTCTCCTCGCGTTGGCAGCTTGAGCTCTGGCGCGAACCGTACCAACTTTTGGACAACCGCGTGAGTGTGATTGAAAACGCAATAGAAGCATCGCTACCATCGCACGAAGCTGCGCGCAAAAATTTCCTTTTTTACACACGGGAAATTGCGCTCAAAAATCACGCAGAATTCAGAAGTGCTTTTGCGAAAGCCAAAGAGCATATACCCGAAATCGAACTCGAAGAAGGCGTGCTCTCGCACGCGCAATTGCTCGAGCGCATGCAAAACTGCTACGCCGTTGTATTGCCGTCGATTTCTGACATCACGCCCAACTACATCATCGATGCGCTGCGCTGCGGCAAGCCTTTTCTGCTCACGAAATATTCAGCGTATGCGGACAAGTTCGCAGGTATGGGAGTGGTCGTCGATCCACTTAGTGTCGAGGACATGGCCCGCGGTATCGAAACGCTTGCCGATCCGGTGCAATACGCACGCATGCGCGAGGCCGTTTTCTCGTTCAAACAGGTGAGAACATACGATGACGTGGCGCGGGAATTCGTCGCGCTCCTACAATAATATGCGAGTACTTCAAATTGGTTCTGATAGATCCAAACGTGGCGATTTGGTGCCCGGCTCGCCCGGCTCAGCGCGACAAGAGGCCTACGCGCGTGCGATCGGGCATATCGACGACGTGAGTTTTTCCCTCCTTTCCGATGGATTCGTTGCACGCGAAGAAGGGGCTCTGTCGGTCTATCCAACAAACTCAGCATCGAAACTTTTTTACGGACTCGACGCAATACGCATTGCAAAAACAGTGCCGCAGCCCGACGTGGTTTCGGCGCAAGATCCATTTGAATCAGGACTCGTGGCATGGTTCATCGCACGCAAAAAACACGTGCCGCTCTATGTGCAAGTGCACACGGATTTTCTTTCGCCCGAATATGCGCGGCACTCGCTGCTGAATCGGGTGCGTGTGTGGATCGCTTGGTTTGTCTTGCCGCGCGCAACGCGTATTCGTGTTGTCTCCGACCGCATCAAACACTCTATTGAACACGCTTACCGAGCTACGGCGCCTATTACGGTGTTGCCAGTGTTCGCCGACCTCGCCCGCGTTCGCGTCGCTTCGGGTTCCACACTTGATGGACGGTTTTCAAAGTTCGCTACGCGGCTGTTGGTTGTCTCGCGGCTCGAACCCGAAAAGCATATTTCTCTTGCCATCGCTGCATTTGCAGAAGCTGCACCATCTGATGCGTGTCTCGTCGTCGTCGGCGACGGCAGCCAGCGCACAACGCTTGCAACACTTGCGCGCGAGCGCGGCGTCATCGATCGCGTCTTCTTCGAAGGCGAGCGTGATGGTGTGCCGTATTTCGCACATGCTGACCTCGTTCTTTTTCCTTCACACTATGATGGTTTCGGCCTCGTCATCGCGGAGGCGCTCGCAGCGGGTAAACCGGTGCTTGCCACCGATGTGGGCATCGCGCGCGAAGCTGGGGCGATTGTTACCGATGAAGCTCATTTTCCCGAAGCTCTGAAACACTGGTTCCATAATGGCCCGCGAACGGGGCAGCTCGGCATTAACATGTTTGAACAATTTGACGACTATGTGCGGGCTTACGCCGCCGATATCAACGCTTGCGTCGATGGCGAAAAAAGCCAATACTAACGACCTATATGGCTAAAAAGAAACCGCTCATCGGGTTCGTGGGACAGGGCTGGATCGGCAAGAATTATGCCGACGATTTTGAGCGCCGCGGCTACAAAACCGTGCGTTACGCGCTCGAAGCGCCCTACCGAAACAACAAGCAAAAAGTAGCGGAGGCCGACATTGTGTTCATCGCCGTCCCAACGCCGACCACCCCCAAAGGGTTTCAAGACGCGATCGTGCGCGACGCGGTTGCAAATGTCGGCAAAGGAAAAATCGCGGTCATCAAATCGACGCTCGTCCCTGGCACCACGCGCTCAATCCAAAAACAGTATCCCGATATCTTAGTGATGCATTGTCCGGAATTTCTCAGCCGCAGCACCGCGAAGAGCGACGCAGCGCATCCACTGCAAAACATCATCGGCATTCCGGTGGATTCAAAGAAATATCGCGATGCGGCAAAGCTCGTGCTTTCGGTGTTACCCAAAGCGCCCCAGATGATCGTGAGTTCGGAAACGGCTGAGCTCTACAAATATGTGCACAACACCACGCTCTTCGCCCGTTCGATCTACATGAATTTGCTTTTTGAGGCAGCCGAAAAACTTGGCGTGAATTGGGACGACATCAAACAGGCGATACAGAAC
>DATMZK010000070.1:0-2775 GCA_035560295.1 Minisyncoccota bacterium
GACGCGCGCAATGCGGCCACTGGTTTGAAATGAGAGATCGATTGCCTCAGCCGGATCGATGGTGCCGGTGGTGTCGACTTCTTGCGATAGTGACCCGGTTGTTGGACTGATGTAGACGTTTGAAGGCGAGCGGCTCTCAATAACAAACGCGGCCCCAACCGCAAGAACGGCCACCGCTACGGCCCCACCAACGATGTAGTGAGGCTGCAGAAACTGTTTTATCGAAGCAGGCATATTAGTTAGATGATCTAACTATATTACACCAACAATCATGAAGTTGCAAGGAAACCAGTGGATAACTGGCGTCAGGTAGCCTCAGCCGGACACTTTTGCCGTCTTTGTAGCGCGACGGCGCGAAACGGAGGGATTTTCTAGCAAGAAAATCCCGACGGCAAAAGTGTCCGGCTGAGGCGGACCACTATGCAGCAAATACGGCAAACGCCTTCACGAGCAAGGTGGCACTCATGATGCAGATCCAGGCGAGGAAAACAAAAGTACCAAGCGCTGCTTCCCTATTCTCCACTTCACGCATGTTGCGGCCGGCGACGACAAAATACTTCCCCGCTGGAATGATCACGATCGCTTGGCGCACATCCAAGCGCGGCTGCCAACTGACAATATCCTCATTGGAGTTGGAAACAAGGTGGTGTCCGACAATTGGTCCACGCCACGAACTCACGTCAAAAAGACCATCTGGGAGTTTCAAGGCCTGCCCATCGAGTGAACCAGACGACACGATCATGGTGCCCGATGAATCGAACACCGCAAGCCACGGCGAAAGCGAGGCGCCGATGTCGGTCGCTTTGATGCCACCAAAGAGAGCGCCCGGCGCCACACCGGAATCGATTTGATTCGCCGCGTCCTCCGCCATCTGAATCTGTGGGTCGTTCAGAGATTGGCGATAATTTTGTTGCACCGTGAGATGAATTAAGAGACACAGTCCGGTGATCGCAACTGCGAGCGGCAGCCAAGAAAGGATTATTTTGCGAATGGCTTTCATATGGTCAGGTCTTTGACTCCAATCATGGCTGTCTTCACAAATCCGTACTATTATATACCCATGATGAAGATTCTGCGAAAAAAGTGGCAAAACGCGCAGGTGTCGTATCGAGCGTTGTATGTGCTTCTCCAGGAGGGACTCAGTTTCCGAGCGCACGTTGTTACCGCAGTGGTAGTAGTGTTTTTTTCGTTTGTGTTCGCAATCTCAAAAACTGAATTACTCATTGTACTCCTCGTGATCGCTACAGTGCTTTCGATAGAAGCACTTAACACAGCTATCGAGGAGATCTGCAATCACGTCACGCCTGAATATCATCCGCAGATTGGCAAGATAAAAGATTTGAGTTCGGGAGCTTCCGGAATCATAGGCATCGCGGCAGTCATCATCGGTCTCATGATCTTTATTCCTCGCCTCGGGCTTTTTTTGTGATCAATTGGATTCAGCATATCGACATGCAAGTCCTACTCGGGCTTGTTGCCCTGCGCTCTGCCGAGCTGACCCGCGTAATGATTCTTGTGAGCGATGCGGGCGAATGGGTCATCGTACTCATCGCCTCAATCGGCATCGCGCTTGGGTTATATATTAAAAAATGGCGGGAGGAGGCAGCGGGTTTGCTCGTGGCAACGCTCGGAAGCGCGGCGGCAGCACTCCTCATCAAAGATGTCGTGGCTCGCGCGCGGCCCGATGTCGCCCTTCGCGCTGTCGCAGAGACGGGTTATTCATTCCCCAGTGCCCACGCCACGCTCGCCGTCGCCTTTTTTGGCTTTCTTGCTTATCTCATCGGGCGTAAAACGACAGCCTCGAAGACTCTTTTACTATTGATCACGGTTTTAATTTGTCTTCTAATCGGATTTAGCCGCCTGTATCTTGGCGTGCATTATTTCTCCGATGTACTCGGCGGCTATGTGCTTGGCGCAATCTTTCTCACGATTGGTATCAAAGTAGAACGTTGGCTCACGAACCGAGCAGCATCTTGAGCAGTGCCATGCGCACCATGACGCCGTAGCTCACTTGGCGGAAGTAAACCGCGTGCGGGGAATCGTCGACTTCCGGAGTAATTTCTCCCACGCGCGGAAGCGGATGAATGATGATCGCCCCTTTTTTCATCGAATCGGCAGCCGGGCGATCGATGACATAATGCCCCTGCGTGCGCTGAAACGCCTCCGGCGTGAGGCGTTCTTTCTGAATGCGGGTTTGATAGACAACATCTGCCTGCGGCATGACATCGGAGAGCGTTTCGGTCTCGTCGTACTCGACGCCGTGCTCTTTGAGGTAGGTCTTGAGCTCGTCGCCCATGCGCAGCTCCGGCAGCGACACGCCGGTAATGCGCACTTTTTCGAATTTGCCGAGCAAGTATGAAAGCGAACGGGCCGCGCGGTAGTAGCGCATGTCACCCACCATCGCGACATGAATGCCATCGACACGGCCGAGCTCGCGTTCGATTGTGTACATGTCGAGGAGCGCCTGCGTGGGGTGCTGGCCAGCGCCATCGCCCGCGTTGATGATCGGCACTCTTGAAACGGCGGCGGCGCGCTCTGCGGTGCCGATTTCCGGATGGCGGATCACGATCGCGTCGGCATATTGATTGATTACTTTGGTCGTGTCTTCGATGGTCTCGCCCTTCACCGCGCTCGACATTTCGTTTGCGTTTTCGGTGGTGATCACTTGGCCGCCAAGACGAAACATTGCAGATTCAAACGAGAGTCGCGTGCGGGTCGAGGGTTCGAAAAACAGCGTGGCCAAAATCTTGCCGTGCAAAGAATCATCGCGATGGT
>DATMZK010000071.1:0-7229 GCA_035560295.1 Minisyncoccota bacterium
ATCCGGACGGCCGCCCCAGCCCGAAGATACTCTCGGACCCATCTACAAGGATCCGGTGCGGCTCAAGGCATGGCTGAAACACGTCCACCGCTCTAACGGCCAATTGCGTCGGCGTATCCGCGAACGAGAAGCTCGCGCGTAAAACCAACCCCTGATGCCACTCCTTGCGAGTGGCATCGTCTTATTTGACGAATTGGTTAAAATAGGTAATAATTGAGCCACGGATGCCTCGGGCAGCGAGGCATTTTTTTCTTAAAACCTATGGAAATCCGAAATATCGCCATCATTGCGCACGTCGACCACGGGAAAACGACCCTGACGGATGCTTTGCTGCGCCAATGTGGCGTTGCCGAAGAGGGCTTCACGATGGACACCAATGCGCTCGAGCGCGAACGCGGCATTACGATTTATGCCAAAAACGCCGCCGTTTTTTATAAAGACACCAAGATTAATATCGTCGATACCCCCGGTCACGCCGATTTCGGCTCCGAGGTGGAGCGCGTGTTGCGCAGCATCGATTCGGTATTGCTTGTTGTCGACGCACAGGAAGGTCCGATGCCGCAAACGCGATTCGTTTTGAAAAAATCGCTCGAACTCGGCTTGAAGCCAATCGTCGTCATCAACAAGATCGACAAGCCCGCCGCCGACCCAAAGCGCTGCGAAGACCAGGTGCTCGAACTCTTTCTTGAGCTCGGCGCTTCCGACGCGCAAGCGGAATTTCCGATTGTATATGCAATCGGCCGTGACGGTGTTGCCAAACTGAAACTGACCGACGAGTCCAAAGATCTCACCCCGCTTCTCGAAACGATTCTGAAATTCGTACCCGTTGCTTCTGCGGCGGATTCCGCGAGTCAGGCATTGCGCGCACAGCCGTTCAATTTGGGATACGACAATTTCTTGGGGCGCCTTGCTATCGCGCGCGTGTACGACGGCGTGTTGAAAACCGGTAGCACGGTGTTTGTGAAAAAACCGACCGGCGAATCACGCACTGGCAAAATCACCAAGATGTTTACCTTCAAGGGCTTGCAAAAAATCGAGGCAGAGGAAGTGTTTGCGGGCGACATCGTCATGATCGCGGGACTCCCCGACATTTTCATCGGCGAAACGATTTGCAGCGATGAAAGCGCCGAGCCGCTCCCGGCTATTGCGATCGACGAGCCGACCATCACCCTCAATTTTCTCGTCAATAATTCGCCGCTCGCGGGCCGCGAAGGGAAGTACGTCACTTCGCGTCAAATTCGTGAACGCCTAGAGCGGGAACTCGAGATCAACGTCGGACTTCGTGTCGATTTTTCTGGCGGCGACACGTTCAAAGTATCCGGCCGCGGTGAATTGCACATCGCGATTCTGCTCGAAAACATGCGGCGCGAAGGCTACGAAATGCAGGTATCGCAACCGCAGGTCATCATTCGCGAAGAGGAGGGCAAAAAACTCGAGCCGTTTGAAGAAGTCATCATCGACACCCCCAACGAATACCAAGGCGCCATCATCGAACGCCTCGGCACGCGCAAATTTGTGATGAAAGATCTGAAAGCACACGACAACCAAGTGCGCCTCATTTTCGAAGGTCCGACTCGCGGCCTTCTCGGCTATCGCAACCAATTTGTGCTCGACACCAAGGGCGAGGGTATTATGTCGTCGCGCGTGGTTGGCTTTGAGCCATACGCTGGCGAAATCAAAAAACGCCAAGTGGGCTCGATGGTCAGCATGGCAAGTGGCAAGGCACTTGGCTTTTCGCTGTGGAATTTGCAGGATCGCGGCGTGCTCTACATCATTCCTGCCGTCGAAGTGTATGAGGGGCAGGTGATCGGCAACACCAGCAAGGGCGAGGAGATGAGCGTGAACCCAACCAAGGGCAAGCAGCTCTCCAACATGCGCTCAAAAGGCTCAGACGAAGCAATCAACCTCGTCCCGGCATTTGAACTCACGATCGAGCGCGGTCTCGAAGTCATGGCCGAAGACGAATATTTGGAAATCACTCCCGAGAGCGTGCGTTTGCGAAAACAATTTCTCACCGAAATCGATCGCAGTCGTGCTCGTCGGAAGGAATAAAAAAATACCGTCGAGCGAACTCGACGGTAGTGTGCGGGAATAGTGCCGCGTTTCAAAATGTGGTTGCGATGCCATTGAGGCCGCACCAAAGCTCGTAGAGCTGCCCCAGACTGGTAGCCTTCTCCGTGATCTCATTGGGGATGGCGGCTGCATCCTTGCCGAGATGTGGCTCGAGCAATTCTTCGGCCTGCATGACGACATCGACCTGATCGAGCGAATCCATTCCGCTCTGCGCAAGGCTCCAGGCCGGCACGGCGTTGCGTATGGCTTCGACGACCGATGCATCGGCGTTCGTCTTTTCGGCCGCTTCGGCAAAGGTGTCCCGAAATTGAGCAAACGAGAATTGAGGCATCAACATCTCCACGATAACTGAGGGCTGGGCACGAAAGATCCCACACAAACTGTACCATTTTGCATGACGCTGTATACTAAACGATATGAAAAAACCCATGCCAGAAAACGAAGACGGTTGGAAGAAAAATCTCACGGCCGAACAATACAAAATTTTGCGAGAAGGCGGCACCGAAGCGCCGTTTACGGGTGAATATGTGCACAAGAGCGCCGACGGCACCTATATGTGCGTTGCCTGCGGCAATCCGCTTTTTTCCTCCGACGCCCAATTCGATTCCGGAAGCGGCTGGCCGAGCTTCGACAAAGCAATCCCCGGCGCAATCGAAACGCATCAAGACAATACCCACGGCATGCGTCGCACCGAAATTACGTGCGCGCGCTGTGGCTCACATTTGGGTCATGTGTTCGATGATGGTCCAACCGACACAGGAAAACGATACTGCATAAACTCGGTGTGTCTCGATCTCGAGCAAAAATAAATCTCATCCGCCTGTCACGGCGCGACATCATGCCTCTCAAAAAGAGGGCGCATGTGCTGGTGCATACAAAATGCGCGCAGTTTGCACGAGCCTATGGCGTTTCGTTCACGCGGCTCTCCATCGGCTCGGCACGCACGCGGTGGGGAAGTTGCTCGAGCAAAGGTGCGCTACGATTCAATTACCGAATTGCGGCACTCCCCGCAGCGCTTGCCGATTACATCATCGTCCACGAGATCTGCCATTTGCGTCATATGAACCATTCGCCTGCGTTTTGGAAGGAAGTCGCTCGTAGCGTGCCCCAGCACCGCGCTCTACGCGCCATCTTGCGGCGTACGGCCTTTTCCTTCAACAATCGAATCTATTAGTGGTATTATCCGGAATATGCTTCGAGCACCTTTTTACGACCCCACGAAAAGCTACTGGGACAATTTGGAGCAGGGGCCGTTCAATGATTTTGCCGACGACGTCGAAGTGCCGACAGGCGAGCCGCGTTTTGATTTTCTTGGCGTCCGAGTTGCCTATCCGTTTGGCATTCCCGCAGGGCCTTTGCTTGACAGCAAGTTCGTCGAAGGCGCCTTCAAAAAAGGATTTGATATTCCGGTCTACAAAACAATCCGCGCGGCAGATTTTCCTTGTCACCCATTTCCCAATGTGCTCTCCGTCAAACTCGATGGTGATCTCACGCTCGAACGCGCAAAAAAGCCCCTCATTGCCGACGCCCAATACCACGAGCCACTTTCGATAACGAATTCATTTGGCGTGCCTTCGCGGGATCCATCTATTTGGCAGCCCGACGCGACAAAAGCGGTAGCCTCGGCGCGTGATGGACAAGTGATGGTACTCTCTTTCATGGGAACGGTGCGAGAAAACCAAACTCCGGATGAGTTTGTGGCTGATTTCGCGCTCGCGGCAAAGCTCTCAGCACAAACGGGTGCAAAAATTCTCGAAGCGAATCTCTCGTGCCCGAACATCGGCAACGAAGGATTGGTCTGCTATCAACTCGATATGACCGAGCGCGTTGCTGCAGCGATTCGCAAAGAAATCGGCTCGACGCCGCTCATTCTCAAAGTGGGGTATTACACCAATGATGCCGACATGGAGCAGCTCGCCGATATTGCCCAAAAATACGCGCAGGCGGTCGCCGGCATCAACACGATCTCAGCACCGATCGTCGATGGGGCGGGGAATCAGGCATTGCCCGGGCCGGCGCTTCGATTGCGCAGCGGCGTGTGCGGGCATGCGATCAAATGGGCAGGACTCGACTTCGTGCGCCGGATGAAAAAAATACGCGATGCAAAGGGGGCAAATTTCCGCATTGTGGGCGTCGGCGGCGTCACCGTGCCGCAAGATTATCGCGAGTATCGCGATGCTGGGGCAGACGTGGTCATGAGCGCAACGGGCGCGATGTGGAATCCATACTTGGCCAAAGAAATTAAAGAAATGTATCCCGACGGATGAAGCGGGCAGGCCTGATGGATGAGCAGCTTATCGCGTGCGCGCAACGCGCGATTGCAGAGCGCGTGTTTCCTGGATGTGTGATCGGCATAGTGCGGCAAAACGGCGCGCGCGCCGTTTTGCCGCTGGGCAATCTCACCTACGACGCGGATGCACCAAAGGTTACTGAAAACACAATCTACGACCTTGCCTCCATCACCAAATCAATCCCCCTCGCAAGCCTGACACTTTTACTCATAGAAAGTGGGAGGCTAAACCTCTCACTTTTGGTCCGGGATGTAATGCCGGAATTGCAGAATGATTTTGACGCGACTATTGAAGATTTAATGCGGTATCGCGTCGCCGGGCCGCGCATGGCTCATTTGCCGTTCCAAACCTTTGAAGAAATCCGAACGCATATTTTGGAAACTGGATTTGATGGGCCGCCTGGTGAATCGCGTTATACGAATTTGCCCGCGTTTTTGCTTGGCCTTATTGTTGAGCGCGTGAGCGGCGAGATTCTTCCGGCCCTTGCAAACAAGTATTTTTTTGAGCCGCTCAACATGCATGACACTACTTTTTTCTCGCACGACACTTCGCGTATCGCCCCGACGGAAATCATCGGCGGCAAAGAAATCCGTGGCATTGTGCAAGACGAAAGCGCCAGGCTTTTTGCAAAGCGCCGCCGCGCCGTTGGTCACGCTGGCCTTTTTTCCACCGCCCCGAATCTCCTTAATTTTCTCGAAGCGCTCCTGCATGTGGGACATCCGATGTCCCACATGTGTGCGATTGTTGCGGGAGCGCAAAAAGGTTTGGGCTGGCAGGTGAATGAGCCGTGGATGGGGGAGTATCGCAGCGCCAAAACATTCGGCAAAACCGGTTTTACCGGCACGAGCATTCTCAGCGACATGGAAAAAGGCATCGGCCTCGTCATTCTTTCAAATCGCACGTATCCAAATAGGCCATCCGACACTGCGCGGATCAACGTTTTCCGCGAAGATATTGCAAATATTGTTACGAAATGAAGGAGCCCCGAGGAATGGTGCTCCTTCGGGGCTCGTCAGCTGACTTCGATCCAATCGCCGGGCAGGACGGTAGTTCCAACACCGTCGACAATGGAGCAGAGGAGGCCGCGCCGGCCGTAGATGGTTTTGACCATCAGCCGATGCAGAGGTCGAAGGTTGCTGCACGGCTCATTCTGTTCGACAACCGTCAGAACAAGCCCGCGCTGGAAGCGAATCGTCGCCCCGTCATGAACCTCCGACAATTCGCCGAGTCCTTCGGTGAGAATGTTCTCGCCGATGCTCCCGGCGCCGAGCTCAAGACCGAGCTTAGTATTTACGGCACTGAGCGCCTCTTTGCCGACCAGCGTGATATGCCGGATGTTGGCTTTCATTACCCCGGGCATACTGAAGCTCGGGCGCATTTCCCGATTGTGATAGTCGCCGACCAAGCCGAATTTGTCGACAGTGACGACCTGCTGCGGATATTTCGGTATACCGCCATTCGCGCTGATACACACGGCGCTCACAATGCCACGCATCTTTGCCTCCCAGTCCGAAACACACTGCCAAAACGATACCAATTTTCCAGCGAAAAGTCAAGTTACTTCACCGTCACACTCTTCGCAATATTGCGCGGTTTGTCGACGTTGTTTCCGAGCGCGACTGCCATTTTGTAGGCGAGCAGTTGCATCGGGATGATGTTCACAATCGCGCTCGTTTCTTTGATGTCGGGAACTTTCAAGAATTGCGTAAAGCCACTGTGATTTTCCGGCGCAATGCCGAGGACCTCCGCGCCGCGGGCCGACACTTCGTGCACGGCGTTTAAAACGCTCGCTTTCACGCTGTCGTTTGAGAGAGCGACGATGACCGGCACCCCAGGCTCCATGAGCGTGATCGCGTAGTGCTTCAAATCGCCCGCAGCAATTGCATGGGCGTGTTTGTATGAGCCTTCGATCATTTTGACCATCGCCTCTTTGATGATTTGTAGATTTTGCCCTTTGCCAAGCAGAAAGATGTGTTCTTTTTGGGCGAGCATTTCGGCGAGCGTATCGATTTCGCGCCCATAGGATGCATCTGCCAGCATTTTTTCGATGGCGCGCGCTGCGGCGAGCAAATTTTTCTTGCCCTCGGCCAATTTGCCCTGCACTGCTTTGGCGACCAAATAACCCCAGGCGATTTGCGAGACGAAGATTTTCGTCGACATCACGCAGATTTCTGGGCCGGCATTGGCCATAAAGGGGAAGTCGGACATGCGCGTCATCATGCTGCCCGGCATATTCACGTGCGATGCGATCACCGCTTTTCGCGCCTTTGCGTGTTCGAGCACCTCCAAGACGTCGGCCGTTTCGCCGCTTTGCGAGGGCGCGAGCAGTAGGTCGCCCTTGCCGATCAAGGCGCGATATTCTTGTGCCTCAGCGCCGATCAATTCTTTGGCGTTGATGCCGCCGAATTCGCGCAGATAGTAGGCGGTTTGCGCGGCAGCAGCGCCTGCGGTGCCTGAGCCAATGCAATACACCTGGCGCGCTTTTTTGATTGCGGCTGCGAGCTGTTTGTATTTTGCGTCGGTTTCAGCGAGTACTTGCCGGATCACATACGGCGCCTCCATGATTTCTTTTTCCATGTAGTGCTCATGTTGACCCTTGTCGACCGACACATCCTGCAATTTATTTTCTTCCCATACCGATTTTACTTTTTTGCCTGTCGCGATATTGAACACCGTGAATTCTTTTTCTCGACACACCGTCATCTCGCCGTTGTTTAAGACGAGCACGCGCTCCACATGGGGCGCAAAGGAAAATACGTCGGAAGAGAAATATAATTCGCTTCCACTTTTGCCAAGGACGAGCGGGGAACCGTTGCGCGCAGCGACGATGTCGCCGTTTTCGGCGAGCACGATGATCGTATTGCG
>DATMZK010000072.1:0-2452 GCA_035560295.1 Minisyncoccota bacterium
AGGGCGAAGAAGCCGATCCCTTGGACGCGGCAGACAACATCGAAGAACTCGCCGCCAACATGCCGCTCGTGGAAGAGCTCCAGACACGACACAAAGACATCGTTCACGCACTCGAAGCAATGGACAACGGCACCTACGGCATCTGCGAAGTGTGCAACGAAGAAATTCCTGTCGACCGACTGGAAGCGAATCCTGCGGCGCGCACGTGCATCAGACACGTCGTCTAACCCTCCCGGGAAAGCGCGCTACACTGTAGCGACATGGGGTCGTCGCAGGCAATAGAATCTGGTTTTGCGCGCGTGTTTGGCGCGCAGCCCGCGCTGCCGAGCGGGCAGTTGGTAACGATTGAGTGCGACATTGTGCGCGGCTTGCATGCATTTACGATTGTGGGGTTGCCGGATAAAGCGGTCGAAGAAGCAAAAGATCGCATCGCTGCAGCGATCAAAAATACCGATGGCGATTTTGAATCACCAAAACGAAGCAACAAAAAAATAGTATTCTCACTCGCACCGGCCGAACTCAAAAAAGAAGGTTCGGCGTTTGATTTACCGCTTGCACTGGGATTTCTCCTCGCATCCGAGCAAATCGAATTCGATCCGTCGGGAAAACTCTTTGCGGGCGAACTTGCGCTCGACGGCTCGGTGCGCGGCATCCGCGGCACGCTCAGTATCGCGCTTGCCGCGCGCGACGAGGGCTTCAGCGAGCTTTTTGTGCCCGCGGAAAACGCCGACGAAGCCGCACTCGTCCCCGGCATCACCGTGTATCCCGTGCGCACACTCCGCGAGCTCCTCACACATCTGCATCCAAACACCAAAACCACCATACCTGCGCACCAGCGCGCCCCGCATACGGGAAGGCGCCGTCGCGACGACGATCGCATCGCGCTTTCCGACATCCGCGGCCAAGAAACCGCCAAGCGCGGGCTCGAAATCGCCGCGGCAGGCGGTCACAACATCGCCCTCTATGGCCCGCCGGGCACCGGCAAAACCATGCTCGCGCGCGTCGCCGTCTCTCTCTTGCCGCCGCTTTCCGAAGAAGAAATGATCGAAGTCACGGCAATCCATTCGCTCGCCGGCACACTCGCAGGCAGCGCCGTATTCGATCCGCCACTGCGTTCACCGCATCACACTTCGAGCTACGCATCGCTCATCGGCGGCGGCACCATCCCGAAGCCCGGTGAAGTGACACTCGCGCATCGTGGCATTCTCTTTCTCGACGAATTCGCCGAATTTCATCGCGACGTCGTCAACGCGCTGCGCGAACCGCTCGAGGATGCAAAAGTATCCGTCTCCCGCGTGCGCGGCTCCAGCGTTTTTCCTGCCAATTTCATGCTTATTGCCGCGCTCAATCCGTGCCCCTGCGGCAAATATGGTTCGCGCGATTGCCGCTGTAGCCACACTTCGATCGAGCGGTACAAACGAAAGATTTCCGGCCCCGTAGCCGATCGCATCGACATGTGGGTGCAGGTGGGGGAGATGCGACCAGAAGAACTTTCCATGCAAAAGAAAAGCGCGAAGACCGACGAAACAGAAAAAGCGCGCCAACGCATCGCCGCAGCGCGCGAAAAGCAGCGCGAGCGATTCAAAACTGCGCGCGGTATCAATACCAATGCCGATATGGGACCAAAAGAATTGGAGAACCTCGCGCAGCTTTCCGCGCAAGCCGAAAAATCACTCATCGGAGCTGCCCGCACACTGAAACTTTCCCCCCGCGGCTACCATCGCACCATCAAACTCGCCCGCACCATCGCCGATCTTGCAGAAAGCAGTGCAATCACCGAGCCGCACATGATGGAAGCGCTGCAATATCGGGTGCGGGAAATTTAAAATATTTGTACGGTCATTTTTAGCCGGGGGTGATCACCACGAGAGTGAATAACAATGTTCAATTTGCATACTATTACAACTTTTGTTAGTATTGAGATTCTTATTCATACTTATTAATAGATATGCAAACAGAGCCATTTCCCAATCCATATAGAGCTGGTGCAGGCCTTCCGCCGCCGCACCTAGCAGGACGAGAGAAACAAACACATATATTTTCCACCCTGTTGCAGCAAGAAAAGGTGTCTAGGAATCTCATCCTCACGGGGCTGCGAGGCACTGGTAAGACCGTACTATTGGACAGCTGGAAACCCGTTGCAATTAGTAATAGATGGATATGGGCAGGCGCCGATCTTTCGGAATCAGCAAGCGTATCAGAGGCAACAATGGCTATCCGCATTCTTACTGACCTCTCAATCGTGACGGCACAATTATTGAAGGGAAAAAAGGAAAAAGTTGGATTCACCTCGGAAGCCGAGCCTACATCACTCGACTACAGCACGTTGCTTGATTACTACGGGAAACAACCTGGTCTCGTTTCCGATAAACTCCGCAATACACTCGAATTCGTATGGGCGCATATCAAGAACGCGCCAAACATCAGAGGGATAGTGTTCGCCTACGATGAG
>DATMZK010000073.1:0-3657 GCA_035560295.1 Minisyncoccota bacterium
AACGGCGACCTCGACTGTCTTGGTAGCAACCTCCAGCGCTACCAGCGACACTACAACTCCGCCAGCAGGTCATCAACCGCAAACACCCCCCTCTAAGAAGACAAAATCGACTACGACGGAGGGCGCAGCAATCGCCGGGGCAAACACGGGCACTCCTAAAGCAAGCTCAACCTTGAGCACCACAACGCAGAGAGAAGGTCAGCTCGCTGCTCCCGCTGCTGTGGCCTCTACGCACTGGTGGACGGTCATCGGCACAGCAATTACGCACTTCTTCGGCAGCCTCGGTTTCTGGAACTGGTAGGTGCCCTGAGATTAGAACATGAAGCTATCCCACCTATGCCCTTGCGCCCTGCGCGTGGGGGTGCACAATGTGGAGGTTATCAATAAACACATATAACGATTCTTTATTTATGGTACGAAAAGCAAATCCGGCATTGTTGAAGCCGATGCACCTCTCAGCTGAACTGGAAGAGGTGGTAGGCAAAGGTCCGATGAGCCGCGGTGAGGTTGTGAAGCAGATCTGGGTATACATCAAGAAGCACGACCTGCAGAACCCTTCGAACAAGCGCAACATTATCGCCGACGCCAAGCTGAAGCCGATCTTTGGCGGCAAGCACGAGGTGACGATGTTTGAAATGACGAAATTGGTCTCCGCGCACCTGAAATAACTCCTCACGGGGTCATTTGCCAAACTGCCGCCCTTTGGGGCGGTTTTTTGGTATTGCTTCATTGTGCTCGCGCTAGTATGCGGTACGCTTCCCATAGACAGCACGAAAGGAGCACCCGATGCCGCTGTTACTTGCAATCATGTGTGCGCATCGCATCGTCTGGGGCGTCGTCATCGTCGCAGGCGCTGTCAGCACCGGTCTTGCGCTTCTGCGCAATCAAGAGCAGAACGCTGCCACCACGGCTGACACTGCCGATTCCACCCAGCATCCGCCACAAAGCTGATGCGATCTCTTCGCGAGCCCTGAAACTTCAGCGGCTCGCACTTTTTATATACAAAAGAAAAGCGCCACCCCGTAGTGTTGGGGTGGCGCGTGGTGAAGCGGTCGGTTACCGGAACGAGGCGCCGCGCGGCGTAATGGTCAGCACGTTTATGTGGCAGACATCCACGTTGTCGAGCTCGACCGGTGGGGCGTTGACGAACTCCGCGCGAATGTCACGCAGACACGAGAGCCGGTTGGACGGAATGACATCCCGGTCCTCGAAATCGAACTGCCGATGCTCCCACGGAAGCATGTGGTCGGTCCCGGGGAGATAGTTGCGGTCCCAGAACAACGTATTCGTGATCCGCGCCGCTTTCAGGTTCCACAGGGTGTTGCCGGTGAAATTCCAGACCATCACTTGCCGCTTCCACCCCGCCTCCGCCGATGGCGCGGACATGATGCCGAACGCGACAAACGCGATTGCGAACCCCGCAGCCGCCTTTTTCAAAAATCGGAACATAGAAAAACCCTTTCCCAGTTGCGGAGCATCTCGTGCTTCCGGGCGCGATATTTACACGTATCAGCGATTTTGTCAATCGATCTCGCGTAGAAGCGTAAAAAGAAAAAGCGCTACACCGTAGTTAAGTTGGCGTAGCGCTTTGCTGTTGTTGGAATCTTTGTCGCGAGGTCGGGTCAGTGCGCCTTGACGTTCCAAACGTCGGCGGTGCAGACGTTGCCGCGTTCGACCGTCGCCTCCTTGCCGTCGGTGAAGACCGCCCAGAGGTCGTACATGCAGCTGCCCTGGCCGGTCGATCCGTCGTGCACCTTGAACCGCACCTTGGTGGCCGGGAGGATCGAGACGTCGCCGAGATGGTCGACGAAGTGCTCCTTCTTCGTCCACTTCGCCGGATCGTCGTTGCGCACATAGAAGATGTGCTCGATCTCGGCAGTGGTCGAGGTATTGACCACTATCATGGACCGGTCCGGGCCGACCGCAGATGCGGGCGGTGTGGCGACGGTGCCGAGCGCGATGGCGATTCCGGCCGCGATGGCAATGCGTCCAAACGTCTTGAACATCTTATTTCCTTCCGTGTTGTATCCGGAGCACTGTATGCATCCGGGCGCGATATTTACACATATTTGGCTTCAGGTCAAGGCCTGGCTTCAAATGGCCACCCATGCGTTTCGGATGCAAAAAGAAAGCGGCCTCCGAACGAGTCGAAGGCCTAGGTGTCTTTTTTATCGGTGTCGCGCCCTGTTCAGTCGTCGCGCCCTTGCAAAAAGACTGCGACGTCTGTGCAAAACGCGGGCCAATTGCACGAGCTTGCGATGTAGGTACGCGATACGCTCGCGCGAAGCGGCAACCGTGCGGTCCTTCAGCTCCATCGCCTTGTGATACCACTCTTGCCGATGGACCCAGTCGAAGATGAGCACATGCAGATACATGTAGAGGCCGTACATCCATCGAACCGGTCGGTAGATCAACAATCGCTCGCCATAGAGGTTCCACAAGTAACTCATCACCGGGAAAATCATCCACTTGAGCAGGTGTGCGAGTGCGCCGAGCACGTAGTAGTGCATCCCAAAGAGCGCCCACTGCACCATCTCAAGAAAGAAATAGCCGGCTACGACGGCAAGGACGATCGGCCCGACACACCAAAGCGGCAGACCGCGCATCCATTCTTCAAAATGCGTAAAGCCGAGCTGCTTGATTGCCCAGTGCACTGCTCCGCCGAGCAAGCGGGCCATCCATTCAAGCAGGATGAGCAGCAATGCAAAGGCGATAATGGTGCCCCGCACAAACTTCCCGCGCCGTCCAAACCAGTTGTGCATCGCACACTCCCCGATTAATGCCGGCGATGATTATTTAATATTTTTATGAAAATGTCAACTTAGACAGCGTCCCTCAAGTGGGCATGGGGAGACTCGAACTCCCAAGGGTTACCCCATACGCTTCTGAGACGTACGCGTATACCAGTTCCGCCACATGCCCTTGCCGCGCATTCTATGTGAATTCGCTTGGAACTTCCAGCGAAGATGGGTTTCTTCCGTCCCATTTAATTTTTTCGTGCACGACCAAATTCGTAATCTTTGGTTGCCATTTCTGCTCTGTATCGTTGACCGCTTTCTGAATCTCTTCGGCACTCATGCCTTTTTGGAGCGGCACTTTTTTCTCAAAAAATACTGGGCCGCGATCGTATGCATCGCTTACAAAATGCATGGTAAAGCCGGATTCGGTGAGTTCGCCCGCGTCGAGCGCCGCTTTTACTGCATCGTGAATGTGACGGCCGTACATGCCTTTGCCGCCAAAACGCCCGTGATCAAACGAAAGTAACGCGGGATGGATGTTGAACGTACGCGCCGGATCAAGGCCGCTCACGAGCTTAAGCCATCCCGAGAGCGCCACCCACTCCGCTCCCGAATCAGCCGCAATCTTTTGGTACACCTCATGTGGGACATCCGATGTCCCACAGGTGAAATGGATAAAGGGGATGCCGAGGCGCTCGGCGCGCTCGCGCACGCCGCCGTGTTCGTGATTTGAAACAACGCCGACGATCTCTGCGTCCAATTCTTTGCTCCTAGCCAAATTCTCAAATCCTGAACCGCCGCCGTCTTTGGTGCCGGAGGCAAAGATTAATAGTTTTGGCTTCAGCATCCGTAACACTATATCGTTAACTCTTGTTTGTAGGAAAAAAACCGAACCCTGGCCGGAATGCCAGGGTTCACA
>DATMZK010000074.1:0-7873 GCA_035560295.1 Minisyncoccota bacterium
GCGACGCTAACCTACGGTCTCGGCGGATTGGCTGCAATTCTCGCGGCTCCGGCCATCCTTCTTATTTTGCAACCGGATTTGGGCACGCTGGGAGTCGTCGTGATCGGGGTGTGCAGCGTGTTCTTCGCGGCGGGCGCACGCTTTCGCGATGCTCTCATTTTTCTTCTCGTGGGCATCCTTTGTTTGGGAGTGCTTGTGGTTGTAAAACCATACGTACGAGATCGCGTGATGACCTTTTTCCACCCAGCGCAAGGACAGCAAGCCGAAGGCTATCAAATAAAACAATCGCTGATCGCGGTTGGCTCGGGCGGATTGTTTGGTCGCGGCATCGGACAGGGGATTCAGAAATTTACGTATTTGCCTGAAGCGATGGGCGATTCGATTTTTGCAGTTGCCGGCGAAGAGCTCGGTTTTGCAGGCTCGGTCGTGTTGATTCTACTGTTTTTGGCACTCGCGCTGCGTGGATTTTCGATGTCCGCCCGCGCGCCCGACGCATTTGGAGCGCTCCTTGGTATCGGCATCGCGAGCTACCTCGCAAGTGAGGCCTTCATCAACATCGCCTCGATGACAGGTCTTGCGCCGCTCACGGGAATTCCACTCACGTTCGTTTCGCAAGGCGGCAGCGCCATGCTCGTGTCGCTCGCAAGCGCTGGTATTTTGCTCAATGTCTCGCGCTCACGTCGCACCGCTTCATAATTCGGGGATGGTAGAATACGAGGATGAGAATCGCGCTACTCGGTGGTGGAACGGGTGGACATTTTTACCCGTTGATAGCGATCGCCGAAGCAGTGCAAGATTTGTGCCAAGAACAAACACTGCTCGAGCCCGAGATGTACTATCTTGGGCCCAAGCCGTTTGATCCGCAGGCACTCCTTGAACGCGGTATCGTCTATCGAGCGGGGACTGCCGGCAAAATGCGCCGGTGGGGCACTATTTCCAATGTATTCGATTGGTTCAAAACCGGACTCGGCGTTTTGCGCGCGATCCCACAAATGTTCGCCCTCTATCCCGATGTTGTTTTTTCGACCGGCAGTTATGCGGCGTTTCCATCGCTCGTTGCCGCGCGACTCTTTCGAATCCCGGTGGTAATTTACGATGCCGACGCAAAACCAGGCCGTGTGTCACTGTGGTCGTCAAAATTTGCTCGCGCGATTGCCGTTGCACATCCGGAAGCCGCAGCCGCTTTCCCCGAAAAAGTTCGCAGTAAAATCGCTCGAGTCGGGCATCCGATTCGCAAAGAAATTATCGGCGTTGCTACCGAAGGCGGGTACGAATTTTTGCATTTGGACCCGGCCGTGCCCGCGGTGCTTATCGTTGGCGGCTCGCAAGGCGCCAAGACGATCAACGACGCCGTCCTCGACGCCCTTCCCGAACTGTTGGACAAGTACAACATCATCCATCAAACCGGCGCAGCCAATTTGGAAGAGGTAAGCGGCATCGCATCCGTCGTGCTCAAAAAATATGCCCACCCCGAGCGCTATCGTGCCTTCGGTCTTCTCAACACGCTGGCATTGCGCATGTCCGCAGGAATCGCGAGCCTCATCGTTGCCCGCGCCGGAAGCGGCACCATCTTCGAAATCGCATCCTGGGGCATTCCTGCCATCCTGGTCCCCATCCCACCCGACGTATCGCATGATCAAACCGAAAACGCCTTTTCCTACGCCCGTGCGGGAGGGGCAGAAGTGGTAGAACAACGCAATCTGACACCGCATGTGCTCGCTTCAGAAATTACGCGCCTCATGAACGACGCAGATCTGCGCAAAAAGATGGGGGAAGCGGGCAAAAGCTTTGCACGGCCCGACGCCGCGCGTAAGATAGGAAGGATCTTGCTCGACATCTGTATAGAACATCAACCCGCATGACTCACACTTCAGAACAAATCAAAGTCCGCTTTCCGCCCTCTCCCACAGGGCTTTGCCACGTGGGCACCGCGCGCATGGCGCTGCTCAATACGCTGTTCGCGAGGAAAAACGCCGGCACGATTGTATTTCGTAGCGAGGACACTGATCGCGAGCGCAGCAAAAAAGAATTCGAAGACGACATCATCGAGAGTCTTACGTGGCTTGGACTCTCGTACGATTCTTTTTTTCGTCAGTCTGAACGTACGGCAATCTACACCGCAGCGATTCAAAAACTGATCGATGAAGGAAAGGCGTACCTCTCCGAAGAGGAAAGTAAAAAAGATGCCGGCGTCATGGTGCAGCTTGTGCGACTCAAAAATCCAGGCAAAACGGTAACCTTTGCAGATATCATCCGCGGCGACATCACCTTCGATACGACCGAGCTCGGTGATTTTGCAATTGCGCGAGCGCTCGACGATCCGCTGTATCACCTCGCGGTGGTTATCGACGACGCCGACATGGGCATCACGCATGTCATTCGTGGCGAAGAGCACATCTCCAACACGCCGCGGCAAATTTTGATTCAAGAAGCGCTTGGGTATCCGCGCCCACAATACGCGCACTATCCGCTCTTCCTCGGGGCCGATCGCGCCAAACTTTCCAAACGCATGGGGGATGTTTCGGTGCGTGAATATCGCAACCAAGGATATCTACCCGAGGCGCTGCTCAATTTCGTCGGAACGCTCGGCTGGACGCCGCCCTCGGGCAAGGAAATTCTTTCGCTCGCTGAGATGATCGAAGAATTCGATTTGGCAGATCTGCACAAAAGCGGCGCCGTGTTCGACATCACAAAACTGCGTTGGTACAACCGCGAATACTTGCAACAGTTGAGTGCAGAAGAATTCGAGCGCTACATTGCGCCCACGCTGCAAACAGCGCTCGAAGCGCGTAATCTGCAATACAACGATCTCATGGTGCAGAAAATTTTGCCGATTTTGCGCGAGCGCATTCACATTTCGAGCGATATTGGAGAAATGGTGGCGGAGGGGGAGTTGGATTTCTTTTTTGCCGAACCGAAACCCGAAAGCGCCCGCATTCCAGAAAAAAAATCAAACGCTGCAGACGCCGCTCGACACCTCCAGCACGCGCACGACACTCTTATAGGCCTGAGCGATTGGAACGAACAGGCGATCAAAGACGCGCTTTGGGACTACGCAACCGAGCACGGCCGCGGCGCGGTTTTGTGGCCGTTGCGCTATGCGCTTTCCGCCCGCGATAAGAGCCCTGATCCCTTTGCAATCGCGGCAATCATCGGCAAAGAGGCGACGCTTTCTCGAATCAACTACGCAATCGGGGTCCTGCGCATATGAAAATAGGCATCCGACATATCAGCCTCAGCGCTGCGGTTTTGCTATTGCTCTTTCCGCTCACCGGAGCATTTGCGCAAAGCGCCGATCAGTTGCAGCAGTCGATCGATCAACACAATCAGCAGATCAATCAGCTCAACCAAGAAATATCACAATACCAAGTACAACTCGATGCCACCTCACAAAAAAAGCAAACCCTACAATCACAGCTCAATCAGCTCAATCTCAGTATCAAAAAGACGAACGCCACGATTTCGGTGACACAAAACCAAATCGCCTCCACCCAATTGCAAATTCAGCAGCTGGGTAACGGCATCGTCAAGGCACAAGCGACGATAACAGACGAAACACAGGGCCTCTCGGAATCCATTCGGAGCCTTGCAGCGGCCGAGCGAGTCCCGCTTTCGGTACAACTCCTCTCTTCGGGCAATCTCGCGGGGGCATGGGACGACATCGCCGCGACACTCGCACTCAATGATTCGATCAATCTACAAATTCAAACCTTGAACGCCACCAAAAAGGTCCTTTCGGATCACAAAACCGCAGCGGAACAAAAAAATGTGCAACTGTCGCAACAGAAAAAAACACTCGTCACACAGCAAGGTTCTCTCCAAGCCACCAAGCAATCGCAAAGCGATCTCTTGGCACAGACCAAATCGCAGGAATCGGCATATCAAGCGATCATCGCGCAAAAAAAGGCGCAGGAAGCTGCGTTTGAACAAGATCTGCTCAACTTGAAATCGCAATATAATCAGACGGTCAATCCCAATCAAATCACCCAAGCGGCGCCGGGCATCCTGCAGTGGCCAATCTCGGGCACGATCCGAATCACACAGTATTTTGGCGGGACGCCGTTTGCCTCGCTTCACTCGGCACTCTACAGCGGGCACGGGCACGACGGGCTCGACATCGCCGCGCCGATTGGCACGCCGGTACACGCTGCACTCTCTGGAGTGATCTTGGCAACAGGCAACACCGATGCCACAAAAGGGTGCCAGGGCGGCTCATTTGGCAAGTGGGTGATGATTCAGCACAACAACGGCATCAATACGATGTATGCGCACCTCTCGCAGATCACCTCCACGCCAGGCCAACAAGTGTCGACGGGCGACGTAATCGGGTACAGCGGGGAAACGGGCTACGCGACCGGCCCGCACCTGCACTTTGGCGTCTACGTTTCCGCGGTAACCAAAATCCTGCCGCTTGGGCAAGCAACAGGTGGCACCGCGCCGTGCTCAAAAGCCATTATGCCGGTGCCGCCAGTATCGGGCTATCTCAATCCACTCAATTACTTGCCGTCTCTATAATTTTTTGGCTCCGGCCACTCCTCCACTCCCGCAAGCTGCTGAATTTCAAACGCGTTTGCCTTGCGCATGCGGCGCCGTATTTTTTCGGGCGCGATAGGGAAGTGACGGGAGGCGTCGAGATCGTTGACCACAAACACCAAATCTTCTTCGGTCGTGAGCCAATCCTCGAGCGCGTATTTGGATAGATCAAACGGCGCTGAATAACTGCGCATCGATTTGCGGCCGCTATCCATCACATACTCGTGCGCGTACGACATCGCGAGTTCACGCGGCGTGCGATAGATAGGATCGCGATAGCGCAGCATTGCATGATTGGTTTTGCTGAGCGCACCCCAGAGGCCGTTTTGTTTGAAAAGGGTAATTACGTGGTCGTCGTCGCGAGGAATCGCTTTCAAGTCCATCAAAAGCGGCCGAGCGCCGTGATAAGCAAGCGCTGCTGCTCCCAAAACCGCTGCCTCAAAACAATGCACGGTCTTTTCTCGAAGCACGCGGCGAGGAGACATATACGTCTCGCCCGCGATTTCAAAATTGATCGGAAGCTGATCGAGAAAATCTTGTATTTTTTGTGGCGTCGAAAGTCGTGCGAAAACTTTTTGCTCAGCGCGGGTCAAAAGCGCATCCATGCGAGTTCGCAGTGACATGAAGCCATTATAGGCCCCAATACCTGCGGCAAAGAAAAAGCGTCCTCCGGCAGAATTTGCGGAGGACGCTTGAAAAGTTCGACAGGGCGAGCTAGACGATCTTGACCATGGGGCAGAAGCGCTGCTTTTTTGCGCGAACATATTCGTGCAACAGGGTTCGAGTCTCGCTCCTCAGCCAGTATCCGAAGAGAACCATGAGGACGATCACGGCTGACAGGATCATCAGCCCAACCGCAATGCCCAGGAAGAAGGTGCGGATCCGATGACCGTCTTGGACTGCGCTCGAGACCCATTGCCAGGTCGCGGGATTGGTCAAACCGGCGATCCAGGACGGTATGAACTCGAAGAAAAGCTCGTAAAGAAAGAAGCTGGCGACGCTGGCGACAAACACAGCGCATACTGCGATGGCGAAGCATATCACGGCGTCGATGAGCAGATTGCGGACCGCTTTCCGCACAAAAGTGCAAATATTCACCTCTGCTTGTTCTTGCGGACGTTTTTCCTCCGGCACGTCGGCGTACGCACGGCGATACCAAAAGCCACCTTTCCTGATCTTGGTCGGAACGACAGCAATGGCCATCTCTTTATCTCCTCAGTAGTCGGTTGTAAAAGGTCGTACCCAAGAAGAGCCTACGAGGACGCGCGCCGGTTGTCAAAGATTCGTACAGGCCTACCTTTTTTATACAAAAAAATGAGGCCAGGTCACCGCGTCAGGATATGACGGCGACCTGGCCAAGTTTAGGGGGAGGAAACCCCTGCGGAGTCTGCTAAAGAGCAAACCGGCACGGGTGCTTGAACAACCGTCAGAGTTCAAGCCTCGGGAGTATACGCTAAAAAAACGGGGCGTCGCAAGACGGCCCCGTGTCCCCATAATCTGAGGGACAAGGACCCGACCATCTTCGGGGTACTGAGTGCAGGCCCCTCCGGTCGGGTACCGGAGGAACGTGTCCAAGCGGACACGACTTAAGATGGGTGAGCCATCCCAAGCAGGTAAAGTATACGCCCAGAAATCATGCAATCTGGCGAATGGGAGAACCATTGAAATGTAGTTGAGGTTGTTGTATAGTGTGGCAAGTTAACCAGGGAGAAGACGGCCATGTTGGAAGTCACGGCGCTTCAAGTTCTCGACGCCAATATCGAGCATGCCGATCGCTTAGGCGCGTTTAATGGGGCAGAGCTCTGCAGCTACCACTACAGCGGCGCGGAGTATCCGCCCAATACGTGCTGCGGCTTCGGCCTCGTGGACATTAACAACGAGCTCGGGCCGGGTCTGAACTGCAGCGTTGACGAGCTGCGTAGGCTGAACATCGTCACCTTCAGCGATCGCGATTTTCCGTACATTAAATTCGCCCAGTTTCTCCACGACATCATTGTGGTCAGGAGGGGTCAGAGCAGCGACACAGCAAACCGCGTTCGTGATGCTTTCGCGGAAGAACACAGAAACGGGTTCCGCAAAGGCATTCCGCTTGCCATCGTCGAACGGTTCGCGAACCTCGACGAGATCGACAAGCCGACCTACGTCGACATCATGCGGCAGCTCCGCGACGCCTATCGCGCTTTGCCGCAGCAGTAACCGCACCCTCCGCTCATTGCGCAGCCCCGTACAAAAAGAGAGCCTCGTGCTCACTTTTGTGCGGGGCTCTTTCTTTTTTGGGCAGGTAGGGAAGACGGCTATGCTTGGAAGGCGAAGGCCATCAAAACGATGGTAAGCGCATTGAGCACCACAAGTGCGAGTACCGTCTGCCAGCGCTCGGGCATCGGGTGCATCAAGATATAAATCGTGTAAATGATGGCAACAATCGCCGCCCCAATAAAATTTCCTCGTATCATATGGGTGAAGTGTACCATTTCAACAAGCGCACAGTGTGAACGACATTCTGGGTAATCTCAGGAGGTTGCCATCAATCAGATAACAGGGGGTAGTAGTCCCCGTAGATGGTAGGATTTGGGGTATGGAATTTTCCAAACACATGGGACTTCTGGGTATATGCGAAAGATATAACGAATCGCCTTATGCTCGGGTAAATACCGGACCGGATGTTGCCCAGCTCTATCGAAAAGATTTAATTGGGCTAAAGGAAATACATTTGGTTAATATTCTTCCGTTCTCAGGGGATGAATTATTTTTTGTCTTGGTTATTGATGTTGAATTCTTTTCTAAGAACATGAGTGGTCTTTCTGAAGGGGAGGTAATAATTAATGATCCTGACGGGCACGCTATAGGAAAATTCAATATTTCCGGCTCCTCTAAGGGTTCTAAAGATGCCCAGGTCCCACAAAAGTTCATCTTAAGCGCTGGAAAACTAGCGGGAATAATAGCGAAACCAGGTGAATATCAACTAGTCAGAACAGTCAGTGGGTCGCGAGAACTTGTAGGAAAATTTTACATCCACTACCAACCGGCATTACCTCTTACGCCAGAAAGAATACAAGCAATTAAAAGTGACCCTCTGGCGGCGAAACAACTTTTGTTTGAAATTCTTTGCAATAAATGCAATTCTCGATATAAAATCGCATGCGCACTCGAACGCAAAATAATGGCCGGGGAAGAGGCTGGTATATGGTATGAAGACTTGCCCGATGAGTTCAAATGTGAATGCGGCGAGGTTCGAACGAATCTAAAATATTTGCGGGAAAGTATGCATAGCCTATTAGGTTACAAGCAAAGCAAATATTCGAGCAACACCGAGATAATTGAGCGCGCCTATACTCTTAGG
>DATMZK010000075.1:0-3304 GCA_035560295.1 Minisyncoccota bacterium
CCGTGCGGCGAAAGATGAGCTCCGGCAGATTGCGCAGCTGGCTGCTGCCCCCCGTCATAATGATGCCGTTGTCGATGATATCGGCAGCGAGCTCGGGCGGTGTTTCTTGGAGCACGTCGCGAATCGCGGCGACCATCGTGCGCAATTCTTTGCCAACCGCGCGCACCACTTCGTTGCTGCCAAGATCGATCGAACGCGGCAAACCTGTGAGATGATCGCGGCCTTTCACTTGCATGGTGAGTTCCTGATCCATCGGCACGGCCGAGCCGATTTTGATCTTAATTTCTTCGGCCATTTTGTCGCCCACCGCGAGGTTGAATGTTTTTTTGATGTAATCGGCGATTGCATGGTCCATCGCGTTGCCTGCGCACTTCACCGAAGTCGAGGCGACGATGCCCCCGAGTGAAATCACCGCAACGTCTGTCGTGCCGCCGCCGATGTCGACGATCATATGCCCGCGCGCTTCGTGAATCGGGATGCCCGCGCCGATCGCTGCGAGAATCGGCTCCTTGATCACATAAGCTTCGCGCGCGCCAGCTTTCGTTGCCGCTTCGACTACCGCGCGACGCTCGGTCGAGGTCACTCCTGCGGGCACGGAAATCATCACTTCTGGTTTAAACAGATTCCAACTGCCGAGCGCTTTGCGGATGTAGTAGCGAAGCATCGCTTCTGTGACGCGATAGTCGGCAATGACGCCATCTTTCATCGGGCGATACGCAATGATTTCTTCCGGCGTGCGGCCGATCATTTGCTTGGCGCTCTCCCCGATCGCCAAAATCTTGTTGTCGCGCGACACGGCGACCACCGACGGCTCATTGAGTACGATTCCTTTGCCCGGCACATACACGAGCACGGTGGTGGTGCCAAGATCGATGCCCAGTTTGGGAGAAAATGCGAATGACATAGGGAATGCAGTATATCCTACTCTTTCTTGCAGGGGCTTGACGAATGTGTTAAGATCGGATCTGTTGCTTGCTTCGGCAAAAACCCCTTCGCGCGACATCCGGTCGCGCGGGGCAGCCCGGCAAAGTGTTCCCCCCGCACGAAGCTCGGCTGACGGCGGCGTCGCTCTCCTACCCCAGGACAGCGACGCCGCCTCTTCTTTTTATAATCTGGACCGCGGGGTAAGTCTCAATCCGTCTTTTTCTTTTTTGATTTAGCCGCAGTAGCATCGTTATCGTGTTTTTTGGGATTCAATTCCCACCAAAACTTTTTGGAAAAATGCCCAGCGTCTTCGCACACGCGCTTGAGATAGTAGAGATCTTTGGTAGGAATTTTGGCGAGCATGTGGCCGAGCCGCGGCATGGTGAGCGGCGGGTAGCCGTCTTGGGCTCGGTCGAGATTGAGTCGCTGGAGAAATGAACGCATCAATTCGCCGCGCTCGGTCTCCCGACGCTTTTGCATGTTGCGGCTGAGATGGACGGCAATGTGCTTCATCGACGTAGTATACAGTATTCACTCTACGTGCTATAATCCTCACCGATTTGCATCGCTCCGGCTGAAGTGCCTGCGCGCGGAAGCGTGCCGCCCGCCGGAGCAGCAGGGGGCCCGGACCCGATGGTCTGTGCCGCATCCCCCCGCGGAGGAGTCGTCTCGTACATGTGCGCTGCTACCGAGACGATTCTTGGCCCCCTGTCTTTTTTCTTCGCTCGCTTTGGAAACCCCAAGCGAGCGACTTTCTTTTTATCCGCCAACACCCTATAGTTTCGCTATGCATACCATTTCTTCGCTCGCCACCAATCCCGCATTGCGGCAGAAAAGCCGCGAGCTTACGGATCTAGAAATCCGAAGTCCAAAGATAAAAAAGCTGATCGCGGACATGAAAAAACTACTCTCAAAAGAGCAGTACGGCGTGGCGCTTGCCGCTGTGCAGGTGGGAGAACCGCTGCGCCTCTTTATTGTCTCTGGTCGAGCGCTCGCTCGCGATTCGCGCAACGCGCCCGATGAGCCGAACAAAAAAGAAGAGGTTCCAGCACTCCCCGACCAAGTATTTATCAATCCCAAACTGCTCAAACTTTCTCGCAAACGAGAGAAAAAACACGAAGGCTGCCTTTCGATTCGCGGCAAATGGGGCGAGGTGCCGCGAGCCGAAAAAGCGACGCTGCAATACCTCGACGAACGCGGCGACAAACAAACCCGCGGCGCCTCGGGCTTTCTCGCGCACATCTTCCAGCACGAAATGGATCATCTCGAAGGTATTTTGTATATCGAAAAGGCAGTTGCGCTCTATGACGAACCCGCCGAAAAAGATGGTTAGATCGATAGGTAAGACTGAACCTCGCCATCCCCACCGAATGTGGGACATCGGATGTCCCACATTGTAAAATCTACGTATATGGAATTGTGGCACGTCCTCAATCGCGGCGTCGATAAGCGAAAGACATTTATGGAACCGGCTGATTACGTCCGCTTCATTCATGATCTATATGAATTCAACGACACTGCAGCAGCCCCCGAATTCAACCGCCGTACCCATGTGGGACATCCGATGTCCCACATACGCAAAAGACTGGTGGATATTCACGCATGGTGTTTAATGCGCAACCACTATCATCTCCTCTTGTCGGCTCGCGTCGAGAATGGTGTCTCGCTCTTTATGAAAAAGCTGAACATGGGCTACGCGAAATATTTCAATCAAAAATATGATCGGACGGGCGCGCTTTGGCAGGGAAAACATAAAAAGATATTCATTGAGCGTGATGCTCACTTTATCTATATCCCCTATTATATTCACCTGAACCCGCTCGATTACGCATTTCCGCAATGGCGCACAGGCGAAGTGCGCGACGTCTCAAAAGCACTTATCTATCTCTCGGAATACCGATGGAGTAGTCATCTCGATTATCTAGGCACTAAAAATTTTCCGTCCGTTATTCAGCCGTCTTTCCTAAGTGAGACATTCGAGACACCAACTCACTACAAAGCCGAAATCCGCAATATCATTACCCGACCGAATCTCGGAATAGACAGTGCGCGTATTGAGTAACATGTGGGACATCGGATGTCCCACATGGGTGCAGAAAGGGGTTTTAGCGATTATAGTTACGGAACATGGGAAACATTCGGTTTGCATTTTTTGGCACATCGCACATTGCGGTGTATGTGCTTGAGGCGCTTGCTGCGGCGCAGCTTCTTCCCTCGCTGATAATTACGCTGCCGCAAAAGCAGAAGGGCCGCGGGCTTGAGGCGCAGCCGACTGCAGTTGAGCTATGGGCTCGCGAGAAAGAAATTCCTCTGTCGTACGACTGGCAGCAATTTGAAAGCGGAGAGTGGGACGTCGCGGTGGTTGTCGATTACGGCAAAA
>DATMZK010000076.1:0-3425 GCA_035560295.1 Minisyncoccota bacterium
CGGATTTTGCGCTGTGGAAACTTGATCCAAACCTCGGCTGGGAAAGTCCGTGGGGACGCGGTTTCCCCGGCTGGCATATTGAATGCTCAGCGATGATTCGCTCAATTTTGGGCCAGCAGATCGACATTCACACTGGCGGCATCGAGCATATTCCCGTACACCACAACAACGAGATCGCGCAGTCTGAATGCGCAACTGGCAAACGTCCGTTTTCGCGGTTTTGGCTGCATCGCGCGCATGTGCAGATCGAAGGTGGCAAGATTGCAAAATCTGTCGGCAACGTCGTATACCTGAGCGAGATTGTCGAAAAGGGATTTCATCCGCTTGCGCTCCGCTATCTCTTTTTGGGAGCGCAGTATCGGACGCCTTCAAATTTTTCTTGGGAAGCCCTTTCGGGAGCGCAGGCAGCTCTCGCAAAATTGGTCGCGCTGCGACTTTCGTTTGGCACCATAACCGGCACGATTTCTTCGCCCTGGAAGGCGGAATTCGTGCAGCGAATCAACAACGATTTGGATACGCCTGGCGCGCTTGCTGTGCTTTGGGACATGACAAAAGACAAAGCGCTTTCGCCCGAGGAGAAGCTCGCAACGCTGCTAGATTTTGATAGCGTACTTGGACTCAATCTCGCCGAGCCGGACGACGCTATGCGACGCCTTGCAGGAGCCGAGATTTCTGACTCTGAAATCCCGCAGGAAGTGCGCGAACTTATGACGCGCCGCGCCTCGGCGCGCGCCGAACAAAACTGGACGCTTTCAGACGAACTCCGCGACCAGATTCATGCCGCGGGCTTTCGCGTGGACGACGTCAACGGTACGCAGCGAATATCAAAGCGCTAGAGCGCGGGCGCTTCGTCGAGCACAAAGTTGACCAGGCGGCCGGGTACCACAATGGTGCGGCCAATTTTTTTACCCAGCATGCGGGTAATGACTGCGTCGTGAGCAGCCGTTTGGACGGTCTTTTCATCGGCATCCGCCGGCAATTCGATCACCGCGCGCGTTTTTCCGTTGATCTGAATCGCCCATTTTGTGAACGCGTTTTTGATACGGGCAGCATCGTACAGTGGCCACGATTCGAGGAAAATAAATGATTTGTGTCCGGTTTCCTGCCAGAGCTCCTCGGCCAAGTGCGGGGCAAACGGCGCCAGCAATTTGATAAAACTCTTCCACTGTTCGCCGCCGATTCTGTTGTTGTAGTTTTCTGTTTCGTTTATGAATTTCATAAGTTGCGCGATAGCCGTGTTGAACTTGAGCGCTCTTATATCATCCTCAACTTTTCTGATGGTGGCATGAAGCATCGAATCGAGTTCGGGCACATCTGCCTCTTGCACGCCCTCTTGGAGCCGCCAAACGCGCTCTATAAAGCGACGAACACCAACTACCCCATCGGGATTCCACGGATACGAGCCCGCCTCGTTGTAGGGGCCGATGAACGCGAGGTACAGGCGAACGGTGTCGGCGCCCAAGCGCTCCACAAGTGCATCCGGATCGATCACATTGCCGCGCGATTTGCTCATTTTCTGGTGATCGGGCCCGAGAATGATGCCGTGGCTCATGCGGCGCTTGTACGGCTCGGAATCGGCAACCAAACCAAGATCAAACAGCGCCTTGTGCCAAAAACGACTGTAGAGGAGGTGCATCGTGGTGTGCTCGGCGCCACCGGAATACAAATCGACGGGCATCCAATTGTCTTGCATCGCGCGCCCGGCAAATTCTTTTTCGTTCTTTGGATCGGTGTAGCGCAGGAAATACCACGATGAATCCACAAATGTATCGAGCGTGTCGGTTTCGCGCTCGGCTGCTCCGCCGCATTTTGGGCACGAGACGTTCACGAACGCTTCGACTTTTGCGAGCGGCGACTTCCCTTCCCCACTTGGCAAATAATCTTCCACGTCGGGAAGTAAGACCGGCAGCTGCTCTTCGGGCACAGGTACCGCGCCACACTTTGGGCAATGAATAATTGGAATCGGCACGCCCCAATAGCGCTGACGGGAGATGATCCAGTCGCGCAATCGATACGTCTTCTTTGATCGACCGAATTCTGCAATAATTTCAGACTTCGCTTGTTCACTGGGAAGGCCGTCAAAGTTAGCAGAATTCTTCAACTTTCCCGTGCCCGTAAATATCTCTACTTCAATATATTCTTTAACATTTTCAGAAATTTCTCCTTTTACATATACACCTTGTTGTTCGATGACTGATTTAATGGGCAGCTGAAACTTTTTTGCAAACTCAAAATCTCGTTCGTCGTGCGCGGGCACGGCCATAATCGCACCTGCGCCGTAGTGCGCGAGCACGTAATCGGCGACGTACATCGGAATCTTTTCGCCGGTTGCCGGATTGATGGCAACAACTCCCTGCAATTCAACACCCGTCTTTTCTTTGTTCTCTTGTCGTTCAAGCTCGGTCTTTTTGTTGGCCTGTGCAACATATGCGGCGACGGCGTCGTTGTTTTTCAGCACGGTTTTGTGGCCGAGCGCAAGTGTAACCCATGGGTGCTCAGGTGAGAGCACCAAATAGGTGGCGCCGAAGAGCGTGTCCGGACGCGTGGTAAAGACCGTTATATGCGCTTTCTTTCCGTCGGGCCCGGTGCGTGCATTGATAGTTTCGTCGCCAAAATCGAGGTAGAAATCAATTTCTGCGCCCTCGGAGCGACCGATCCAGTTGCGCTGCGCCTCTTTGATTTGTTCGGGCCAGTCGAGTACGTCGAGATCGTCGATGAGTCGATCTGCATACTCCGTAATTTTCAAATTCCACTGCAACATTTGCTTTTGCACCACTTCGCTGTCGCAGCGTTCGCAGCGACCCGCAACAACTTGCTCATTGGCAAGCACCGTTTTGTCTTTTGGGCACCAATTGACCGCCGTTTCTTTGCGGTACGCAAGATTGGCATTAAAAAGTTGTAGGAACAGCCACTGCGTCCATTTGTAGTAGGCCGGATCGATCGTGGAGATTTTTCGCGACCAATCAAACGACACGCCCATCGTGCCGATTTGCTTTGTCATGTGCAGGATATTTTGCTCTGTCCAAATACGCGGGTTGAGGTAATTTTTGATCGCCGCGTTTTCTGCGGGTAAGCCGAATGCGTCGAAGCCGATTGGATAGAGGACGTTGCTACCTTTCATTCGCAGATGCCGCGCCAAAATATCTGGCATTGCGTAGGCGTACCAGTGCCCCACATGCAAATTGCCCGATGGATATGGAAATTCGACAAGGAGATAAAAATTTTCCTTTCCTTCTGCAGAATCGGGCGCCTGGTAGAGCTTGGCTTCGGCCCAAGCTTTCTGCCATTTTTTTTCTATTTTGGAATGATCGTATTGCCGCATTGCAACAGAATAACAGACGCGGCTTCATATAGAAACAACCCCCGGAACCGAAGTTCCGGGGGTTGGGTTCAGGGTTCAGCTAAAAGGTGATTTGCTCGGTGCC
>DATMZK010000077.1:0-3375 GCA_035560295.1 Minisyncoccota bacterium
TTGAAGGAGCATAATAGGGCGTGGCAGACACGGTACAACAAATAAAAGATCGCTTGTCGATCGTCGATGTAGTTTCGCAATATGTGAAATTGGAACGAGCCGGTACTTCAATGCGCGCTCGCTGCCCTTTTCATGCCGAAAAAACGCCGTCGTTCCACGTGTCGGCCGAGCGCGGCACGTATCATTGTTTTGGCTGTGGGGTGGGGGGCGATATTTTCAGTTTCGTCGAAGCGGTCGAGGGGCTCGATTTTAAGGGCGCGCTCAAGGTGCTCGCCGAAAAAGCGGGGGTTGAGCTTGTGTATCAGCGCGGCGGAAAAGAACAAAAAGACGAGCGCGACCGACTCTTCGAGCTCATGGAAGCAGCGACGCTTTTTTATGTATCGCGGCTCGACGACGCCTCCCGCGCGTATCTGAAAGAGCGCGGCGCCGAGGAAGCAACCATCAATGCGTTTCGCATTGGGCTCGCGGGCAACGACTGGAGCGCGGCGAGTGAATTTTTGAAGAGCAAGAAATTTTCAGACAAAGAAATCATCGACGCGGGACTGGCCAAAAAAAACGAGCGGGGGAGTTTGGTCGACAAATTCCGCAACCGCATCATGTTTCCGATAGCAGATAGCGCGGGGCGTATCGTCGCGTTTTCGGGGAGGAGCTTTGGCGAGCATGCATCGCCCGAAGCGCCCAAATACCTCAATTCGCCCGAGACGCCGCTTTTTCACAAATCCCGCATCCTCTATGGCTTCGATCGCGCCAAAACGGCCATGCGCAAAGCGGCCTGCGCGGTGCTGGTAGAAGGGCAAATGGACCTGATTATGAGCCACCAGGCCGGGTGGGGGAACACGCTCGCGGTTTCCGGCACGGCATTTACCACCGAGCACGCCGCGCTCATCAAACGCATGACCGACAATCTCGTTCTCGCGCTCGACGCCGATGCTGCGGGCATCAAAGCGGCTGGGCGAGCGGCGCGTGCAGCGCTTCAGATGGGCCTCAATGTAAAGGTGGCGCGTATTCCGAATGGTTCGGACCCGGCCGATCTCATTTTGAAAGAAGGGCCGGAGGCGTGGAAAAAAGCAATTCGCGAATCCAAAGACATCATCACGTTTCTCCTCGACGTGCTCGAAGATCACGCGCCTCAGCAAGACAAATTTCGTCGTTCGGTGGAATCCATCGTGCTGCCGTTTCTTTCAGATGTGACAAGCCCGATTGCGCGCGAACAATATGTGGCAGAAATCGCGCGCAGGCTGAAAGTCTCGGCAGAAGCGGTTATGCAGGCGCTGCAGCGTGTGCCGCTTGCCGGCACTGCCGCGGGCGCCGCCGTGCCGCCGCGTGTTGAAAGCGAAAAATCTGATCGCGCACAAAACGCGATCGCGCTCTTGCTGTGGCAATCAGGATTGTCGCGTCCTGCGATCGATATGCCTGTCTTTCGCAGCGAACTCATCGAAGCGCTCGGCGAAGGAGCCGTGCAGGCAGCAGAAGCGCTCGACGAATCCGCAAAAGAGGCGCTGCGATTTTCTGCCGAGCGCCACTACGGCGGCACGAGCAACCTTTCGCAGGATGCGCAGGATCTTGTACGCATGCTTCGGCAGGAGGGTCTTAAGATCAAACTCGCCGAAACCTCCCGAGCCCTCGAGCGGGCCGAGGAGCGTGGGGAAACCGACAAAATAGCCCTTCTAGAGGAGGAATCCCGCCTGTTGATAACCAAAATTGCGCAAACGCACGGGAAGGTGTAGTATATGGATTCACCCGCATTTCATCTGGTTTTGTAATAAAGAAGCGATGAATTGCGTACATACGAAAGGCAACTCTCGGAAACGAGGGCTGCTGAGTTTGCATATTTTATGGCACAAAAGAAATCAAAGAAAAACGCTCCGCGCAAACCAAAGGCACGATCCCGTGCTCTTTCTCACGCTATGCGCCGCTCTCGCGGTGTGAAAACGGTGACTCGCCGTGCCGCACGAGCGGGCGAGGCGCGCGGCACTCGTGTGAAATTGCCGGCAAAAAAACACACCGCAACCAAGCCGCTTCCGGGTGGCGCGATCACGAGCGGTCTTGCGGGTAACAAAAAGTATCAGCAGAAGGTAGAGTCGTTGATCCGCCTCGGCCGCGAACGCGGCTATGTCACCTACGACGAAATCTTGCGCGAATTCCCAACGATCGAAGACAACGTGTCGCTACTCGAAGAAATGTACGAACGCTTTTCGAGCGCTGGCATCGATGTCTTGGAAGGCGGCGGCATGCTCGAAGACACTTCGGCCGACGAAGTATTGGAAAAAAAGAAACTCCAACACCGCCGCTCGGACGCGGGCTTCGACTCGGTGCAAATGTACTTGCGCGAGATCGGTCAGTACCCGCTCTTGAACGGTGAACAGGAAAAAACGCTCGCCAAGCGCATCGTCGAAGGCGACGAAGAGGCGCGCGGCATTCTCGCCCGCTCCAACCTCCGCCTTGTGGTCTCGATTGCCAAAAAGTACGTCAACCGCAGCCCCGATCTCACCCTTCTCGACCTCATTCAGGAGGGCAACCTCGGGCTTTTTAAGGCCGTCGACAAGTTCGACTACACCAAGGGCTACAAATTCAGCACCTACGCCACCTGGTGGATCCGCCAGGCCATCACCCGCGCCTTGGCCGACCAATCCCGTACCATTCGCATTCCGGTGCACATGGTGGAGACGATCGCAAAATACAAACAAAAAGTGCGCGAGCTCTCACAGCATCTCGGTCGCGATCCGCTGCCCGAAGAAATCGCCGCCGAAATGGGTATTGAGGTAGAAAAAATCTACACCATTCAAAAGATCAACCAAGACACCGTCTCGCTCGAGAGCCCGGTGGGTGAAGACGACGACGAGCGCTCGACCCTCGGCTCCTTTATTGCCGACGACACGATTGCTGCGCCCGATATGGACGCCTCGCGCCGCATTTTGAACGAGCAAATGATGGGCATTCTCGATGAGCTCTCTCCCAAAGAGCGCAAAATTTTGGAAATGCGCAACGGCCTCACCGATGAGGGCATTTGCTACACGCTCGAAGAAGTCGGCCGCGAATTCGGTGTGACTCGCGAACGCATCCGCCAAATCGAAGCTAAAGCGCTCGAACGTATCCGCTTCCACGAACGCGCGAAGCAGTTGCGGAGCTACTAAAAAAAGCAAAACGGCGAGCAGGGCTCGCCGTTCCTTTTTGCTATTGGGTGATGTCGTTTTGCACGCAAAATCGGTGCAGCGCTTTCATCTGCTGCGATACGCTCAGAGATCCAAAGATCCGATGGTTAAACTCGAGAAATATTGGCTCAGACACCGGCACGATTCTTGGGTTGCCAAGGTGCCACAGCATCTTTTCCACTCGGGCCTGCTCATTCACAAGGAAGTACTCGGCCAGGAAAGA
>DATMZK010000078.1:0-10478 GCA_035560295.1 Minisyncoccota bacterium
GCATCTTCGCCAGACGCAAGCGATTTATGCACAAAACACGTCGCTGAAACCTGGGGCGGATCTCGCGGCAGCGATCGAGGCGGCGGCTGCAGCGACCACTGGCGGTGTCGACGCAGACGGTCTCCCCGTCCTCCATCCCGACCTCATGGTCCAGATCGAGTTCGAAACATACGCTCGGCTCGTTCCCAAAAAGGAGGAGAAACAGGCGGCGTAAAAACCGCGACAGCACTTTCAAAAAACCCGCCCGTGCGGTGCCGTGCAGACTCGATCTGCACGGCTTCTTTTTTCAAAATTACATCCCGCGCTGAAATCAGCGCAAGCGATTTGACTATTTTTAGAAAAATGTTATCATTTGGGAAGTCAAGATGGCTGAGTCCCGTGTATTGCTGCGATGGATCGCGGTCATACACTCCACTGTGGAGAAAATGAATGATCAGCTTCTCGAAGGCTAAATCGCTGGCGACTGAATGGCTGCACAGCCAGCATAACGTTCCCGCATATGCCCACCTCGCGGTTGGCGCCTATGATTCCGAAAGTGGCGGTCGGCCCACTACTTTAATGGTAGCCGTGCGTTTCGAGGCAACACGTGAGATCAAGGATTTCGCGCTTGTCAGGCTGATAGTAACTGACGAGGAACAGGTTGAGATTCGACGAGATCGCAGAGAGCGCGTCGAGCAGATTCTCGCCCCGTCCGTTCACGAGTTCGTAAGACGCCCTGCGCGAAACGGCTACGATAACCCAGACGCTTTTCTCGCGTTTAGCGAGGCAATCGATAAGCGCGGAGATGCTCCCGACTGGTTCGAAGACATATTGCTTGAAAGCGAGGATGCCAGTGAGCGGGGGTATGACTGCTGGGTATGCATCACGACGCTTGCGCATAAGAGCGTGAGGATTCCTGTGAAAATCTTTGCGAGCAAGTCTGAAAAAGCCCGCTACTGTCGTAAAAAGTCTACGATCCACGTACAGCGGATGATTGCGCTGGTCGTAGCGGAAGCACATTCGCCAGAATATACGCGAAGCCAGTTTTATCACCTCCTCCGTCAGATGCGCGAACATCGCGTTCACGGCTGAGGCAGCGGTCCATCGCGAGATAGGAGGGTGCGATGACGCTCATTCGAGCACCGCCCACAGAAGCCGCTCGGCTCTGTCGGGCGGTTTCTTTTTTATCACTCGCCCTGCCGGCGGCAGGCAGGCAAAAGGGGAGCCCGAATCCGGCCCCGACCCCAAAGAATCCCGCCACACCTTTTTCACTTTTGTGGGTCTGACCCCATTTCTTGCCCATTCCCTTTTCATCTCGGACTATCTATGAGATAAATCGGCAATGGCTTCCGGGGCCGATCTCAAAAGTATTGCACAGGCTCGTCTCGTGAGTGCGGAAACACTCATGAGCGCAGGTGACTGGCACGCCGCAGCTTACATGCTTCCATATTCGCTTGAGTGTGCGCTGAAGTCTGTAATCTGTAAGACGCTCCATCTCGGTACATATCCTGATGACCAATGGGCTCATGAAATGCAAGTGCAATCTTTTTTCACCACACATATCTTCGTTCAACTCATCGTAGTATCAGGTTTGACAGATATCTTCAGTCCAACTGGACGGGCAGAGCCGTATGGTCATTGGTCAAAATTCACGGCCGTGTATCCCGGAAAGTGGATAGGTATGCGCTACAATGACACTATAAAAATGGCACAGTTTGACGAAAAGAAGGTCAGGGAACTACACTTCATGCTCACCGACCCTCAGCACGGTATCTTGACTGTCATCGAGAATGAAGGTCGCTGGTGATAAATAATATGAAAGAAAAATTTCAGAAAATTTACGAATCTATGGCTCAAAAAGGTAAGGCGCCGGTCGCTTTGTTTGCACTTTTGAGAATGGATGATCTCGTCAATAAATGGTCAGTCGTTTATGCGCACGAATCGGGCAAAACTGAGCAGTTTGGGAAGGAAATATTCAATGACCTTTTGGAAGAGATAAAGAAAGAGCTTACTGCAGACGACCTCAATCAAATAGCTCGAATTGTCGGCTTAGATACTGAGGATCATCTAGCCAAGTCGCTCCTTAGATATCAAACTGGTGACAAGATCTCGAATGAACAAGTAAATGGAAATTTTGTTCATGAGGGATACGTTTTCAAGTCTCAACGAAATAAAGAGCAAGTGGAGAAAGCCATCCCTTCGGTTGCTTCAGAATCCGTATCGCAGGAACCCAAAGCAAGAGACTCAGAATGAGATATGGCAATCTATTTCGAAACAAATAATCCGACCGAGCTTCTCGCCACTTTCAAGAAAAAGATTGTCGAAAAAAACATTGTTACATGGTCTTATGATAGCGAAGGCGACTTCACGCACACCACTCCACAGTGGAATCGAAAGGCGTGGCTTAGACCGGAAGTAACCTCTGGACGATTAGCTTTGTATATTTTGGGGCCGAAAGGCCAGAACATCACAACCGAGATATACGCGATATACCACGGTAGATTCATAGAATCGATGCTTGCTCATTGTGATAGCTTATTCAGTGAGGCAAATGCGACTGCGATAGCAACCATTAGAGATAGTATATCCGGGTGAATATAGGGTTGTACGCATAGGAGTGGTCGGCTTCTTCCCATCGTTGCTTGACTCAAAATACCCCCACCTATATACTCCTTGTCACCTGTCGCTCCTGATGGGTTTTGCTTTCTCTGCGCTAGCAGGAAAGCCTTTCCGGACCTCAAGAGGGAAGGGGCGTATGGCCGAAAATTTTCTTATGAAAACTCTCGGAAGAACATTGATAATTGAATATAGAAGATTGTACGCATCGACCAATTAATATATTGGTCATTGGTAAAACAACACACACAAGCAAGCAAGTAAAAAGAAAGAAAGTAAATTCCAGAACGAAACGAAAGAATACCCGCCGTCGCTTCAAGCTATGGCGAGGCAATGTACATTCTTTTGTTTCGTCCATCCTATTTTGTGTCTCTGCACCATGGACAGTGAGAACCCCGTTTTCACAACGTCCTAGCGAAGGCACAAGAAAAAGTAATATTGAACTTAGTTCAAATTCTTCAATTTTAGAGTTTGATCCTAGCTCAGGGTGAACGCTGGCGGTATGGATAAGGCATGCAAGTCGAACGGGTTTAGACCCGTGGCAGACGAGGCAGTAACACGTAGGAACGTACCTGGAAGTCGGGCATATTCCGTCGAAAGACGGTGCAATTCCCGATGGTCTCGCAAGAGTAAAGATTTATCGCTTCCAGAGCGGCCTGCGCAATATCAGCTAGTTGGTGAGGTAATGGCTCACCAAGGCTATGACGTTTAGGGGACCTGAGAGGGTGACCCCCGCCGATGAGACTGAGACACGGCTCATACCTCTACGGAGGGCCGCAGCCGAGAATATTCGACAATGGGCGCAAGCCTGATCGAGCGATACCGCGTGGTGGATGAAGCGATTCGTCGCGTAAACATCTTTTATGGAGGAGGAAGTCATTGACGTTACTCCATGAATAAGGGGCTCCTAACTCTGTGCCAGCAGGAGCGGTAATACAGAGGCCCCGAGCGTTACCCGGAATTACTGGGCGTAAAGAGTGCGTAGGTGGTCGTGTTAGTCGCCTGTTAAATCCCCCGGCTCAACTGGGGAATCGCGGGCGAAACGGCACGACTCGAGGGCGTGAAAGGTACATGGAACTCTAGGTGTAGGGGTGAAATCCGTTGATATCTAGGGGAACACCGAAAGCGAAGGCAGTGTACTGGCGCGTTTCTGACACTCAAGCACGAAAGCGTGGGTAGCGAACGGGATTAGATACCCCGGTAGTCCACGCCCTAAACGATCCTGACTGGCTTTCCGGAGTATCGACCCTCTGGGAGGCGAAGCTAACGCGTTAAGTCAGGCGCCTGGGTAGTACGGCCGCAAGGCTAAAACTCAAAGGAATAGACGGGGGCTTGCACAAGCGGTGGAGCGTGTGGCTCAATTCGTCGCTAAACGAAGAACCTTACCAAGGCTAGAAATCCTACTGCACGCCTATCGAAAGATAGGAAGCCTTCGAGGGTGTAGGACAGGTGATGCATGGCTGTCGTCAGTTCGTGGTTTGAACCGTTCCCTTCAGTGGGGTAACGAACGCAACCCTCGTTGTCTGTTATAAGTATCAGGCGAGACTGCCCCCTCACGGGGGAGGAAGGTGAGGATGACGCCAAGTCAGCATGTCCCTCTGATGCCTTGGGCTGCACACGCGCTACAATCGCCACTACAGCGGGGCGCGACGTCGTAAGACTGAGCAAATCCTTCAAAAGTGGCGCCAGTTCGGATTGGGGTCTGCAACTCGACCCCATGAAGCCGGAATCGCTAGTAATCGCGGGTCAGCTATACCGCGGTGAATACGTTCTCAAGCCTTGTACTCACCGCCCGTCAACTCAGGGAAGTTGGGAGTGCCCAAAGCTCATCCTCGTGATGGTCCAAGGCAAACTCAATGACAAAGAGTAAGTCGTAACAAGGCACGGCTAGCGGAAGCTGGTCGTGGATTCATTCCAAAAAGGACGCTTCTTCGGAAGCAAGTAGTCGATATTCGCCCCCTCGATCGAGGAGCGAATGAGTGATCACGTTGAACTCTTCAACACGTGTGACGATCGGGAAAGACCGGTGTTTGGACGGAACAAAAGAGTGTGAATTTAAGTTTGCAAGTGTGTGAAATAAGTACAATCAACCCCCAAGGGGATCCCGATTATTCTACGCCCCTCAATGGGCGTGAAAATCTTCACAAAAAACGCCGACCCGGCACCACGGGCACGGCGTTTTTTGCGTTGACGATCCTGAACAGACGCTAGTGTAAAATGTATGCATGAATGAAAAACTCAATATCGCCAAAGACACTTTGAGAGCGGCGCGCCAAGAGTCTGAAGCATATTTTAACGATGGGCAGAGAATCAACGAGCTTCTCTGGTACCACGTTGCGCAGGATCTGCCAGGCGAGATCGGCATCCATCTCTTTCAGGCCGATATGGATTCACTTGGGATAAAAAATTTCATACGTATATACAAAGAAGGCTTGAGCGAGTTGGCGCATCGAATAGAAACCGATCCAACGCTGACGGATATCAAACAAATTACCGCTTGGTCACATATCGTATACAGCAACCCAGGATTGTTGCGTTTGCTTGGGTTTGAACCGACGGGCGAACAGGATAAGAAGAGAAAAGAAGCACTAGCGATTAGCAGCCGCGCAGATTTCCTGGAACGGTATGGCTCAAAAAACGAACATCCCGACGCGGAAGCGGTGGACATGCTAGAGTCTTGAAATGTCACTAGAAAAGCACGACCAGCAGGAACAATCCGAGAGCATCCAGGAATTGCGCGCGCTCCAGCAAGAACTCGCACCGATATTTGATACGCGATTTGCGACATTTGGGCATGGGACCATCATTGATAAAGCACCCAGCATTTTGGCAGAGGGACTTCGCGCAGAAACCCCACTTTTGCAAAGCACGGTTATACCGCTTGAGGATACGCCGCGAGGAATGAAAACGATTTTGCATTGGCCGCATAATGATCACAAGGCGGTCATCGTGGTATCCATACCAAACGATGCGCCGACAAATGCGGAGTTTTTTGATCCTCGCCCCACGGAGAGTCACTACGATCAGCCGTACGTGCTGCCGCCTCGTTTCATCCGCGGCTATATCGATGTGGCAGAAAGAAAATTTGTGCCCAATCCTGCGTTCGAAGAACATCCCATGATCAAGACGCGGTCGCCCGAGCAAGTGCAGGCCCGTTTGCATGCATTCGACGCACCGGCGAGCGGCCCAGTAGATATACCGAAGCCAAAAGAAGATGACGATTCGGTAGTGGATGTGTTTTAGGCCGCGGCGCTTTTGTGTTGTGCGCGCGCGCCGGGTATGCAAGTATGCCCGCTAGGCAATCGGAGGAATAGAGAAATGGCCTATCCGAAACTGGGCGACAAGCTCTTTGGCATCGTGCTTTCGCACGACGTGGCGCGATCTGTCGACCACTGGTTCATCGCCTACAAACAAACGAAATCAGACATGCGGCTGTTTGGGGCCACGTACATCGACGCGATTAGTGCGGCCCTTACGACAGAACTCGTGTCGAAAATTGCGATCGTCGGCGGCGACGAGCCAGAATATGGCATCAATCGCGCGGTTGCGATCAAAACGGCGCTGGTGACGGACCATCAAACGCCGCCGGAATTGGTGCAGGCGGTGCGTTCTTTGCCCAACACCGAAGGCAACGCGGAGATGATGCGGCAGTGGATCACGGCGCACTTCATTCCGTCTGAGCGATGCGTCGGCATTACGAGCATTTGGCACTGTGCTCGCGCAGCGGCATTTTTTCACGAGCAAGGCATGATGATCCCGTTCGTACCGGCCGAATCCATTTGGCTGGCGCAAAGCGCCAATCGTGTTGAGCGCCATCAGCGAGCACTCGCGCTCCTCGAAGAATTCTATGCCGGTGACCTCGGGCGTACGGTGGTCAGCGAGGCAGTCGGGATTTCACAGATCCTCGATGGCACCTATCAGAGTCGATAACGTTTTTTTCTAGGGAAGGCACGCGGCCTTCCCTTTTCTTTTTGTTCTATCAGTCAGACTTTCTGACCTTGCGCTCTAAGTACCCACGGTATCGTAGAGGATACTGCTCTAAGATGTCGAGCGGTACATCTTCGGGCCAATTATAGACATGAGATGGTCCCAGAGATGCGTTCGTTTTTTGCCACCCGCGCCGGTCGTACATGCCAGCTGCAGCGTTGGAATCGAGGATTGCATCTGCTACGACACCCGGTTTTTTTCTGTCTCTGAGAAACGCTTCCACCTGCTCCATGATTTCCGACGCATGACCCTTGCCTTGGTGTTCAAAATCTACATACAGATCAGTCAGCTGATAGAGCGGCAGGGGTTTGGAGAAATAATCAATTTCTGCAGATCCGATTTTCTCACCATCGATGAGCAAATCAAATCGATGTTGTGGCGCTTCGCCAGCCTCAGCAGCGTCTTTGGGAGAGGAATATTTGATTTCTTTGAACTGTTCCATACGACAATCGTATCATCCACAACACAAAACCGCCGCGTCTGAGGCGGCGGTTTTGTGTTTTGTCGCGACGACTAAATGCAATACGTTGGGAGCGGGGCGAAGCCATTGAAGCCCACGGATGCGTAGCTTGCGGTGTAGGCGCCGGTTGCGTGGATGCGGAGCTTGTCGCCCACCTGCAAGGAGAGCGGGAGTTGATACTGGAATTTTTCGTAGAGGATGTCGGCGCTGTCGCACGAGGGACCGGCAAGAATCACACCGCTCGTCTGGCCCTTGCGGCCGAGCGCTTCGATGCGGTATTTGATCGCTTCGTCGAGCGTCTCGGCAAGACCGCCGAATTTGCCGATGTCGATGTAGATCCATCGGGAGTCTTCGGCTTCGTACGATTTTTTCGAGATGAGCACGACTTCGGCGTCGAGAATGCCCGCGTCACCCACGAGCGAGCGACCCGGCTCGGTGATGATGCGCGGCGAGCTGCCGGCAAAGTGCGTGGCGACCGCTTTGGTGATTGCAGAAGAGTAGGAACCAACAGGGGAGATCGAATCGGTATAGTGAGCCGGAAGGCCGCCGCCGATGTTGACCATCTGCAGTTCGACGCCCGCGTCTTTCAGCGATTTGAAGAGCGCGGCTGTTTTGGTGAGCGCAACATCCCACTGATCGATGCGAGTTTGCTGCGAGCCCACGTGGAACGAAACGCCGTATGCTTCGAGTCCGAGGGCCTTTGCTTTGATCAAGAGATCATGCGCCATGTCGATCTCACAACCGAACTTGCGCGAGAGCGGCCAATCGGCGCCTTCGCAGGTCATGAGGAGTCGGCAGAAAACCTTGGCGCCCGGCGCAGATCGCGCGAGCTTTTGGAGCTCGGCTTCGGAGTCGAACGCAAAGAGACGCACGCCCTTCCCATAGGCATAGGCGATGTCGCCCTCCTTCTTAATGGTGTTGCCAAAGGATACCTGATCGACATCGGCGCCCGAATCGAGGACGAGATCGATCTCGGCGGGGCTCGCGACGTCGAACGACGCACCAAGCGTCACCAAACGCTCCACCACATGCGGCGCGGGGTTTGCCTTTACGGCGTAGAAGACCTCGGCAATAGGCAAGGTGCGGCGCAGGGCGCGGTAATTGTTCTCGACCACGTCGAGATCAACAATGAGATACGGGGTTTTAAGACCGCGCTCTTTAATAAACTTCTCTATTTTTTCCCTTGAGGGAAACTTCGGTAACTGCTTCGAGTTGCCTCGAACCTTTCGAGCGACGCTGGCGTTTCTCTCTAGAGTCGCCGCGACTGGATAAGTGTCCATCTCTGATGTGACAACGGTTTAGTTTCTAGCAATAGGGGCTGCCGAATATTTTCTTGGCCCTTCTCGTATCCCGTGCTTGGGCGATGAATGTACCTGCTCATCGACCCTCTCGAGACGCGATGGGAAAAAAGAACTGCTTCACCACATATAATACACATCTGATTTCGGATGTACAGTATTTTTTGCAAAAATGTGCATAACTCTGCGCGTCTCCCTCCAAACATATTTTGTGGGGTCGGGTAAGTTATCTCCCGAAAATTCCCAGGCCTTAGCGCCGACGCGCTGCGAGACACCCCAAAAATATATTTGGAGGGACACATCTCCATAATTTTTCTGCTGCACTTTCGATAGAGACGAATCAGAAATAAAAAAATGACGGCGCTTGGATTGCAAGTGTGCAATGCCAAACGCCGCGCATTAGGCACGTCGCCTTTCCGAGAGAGCTTTCGGTGAGATCCGATAGACCGTTTTTTCCAATCGTTTCCGTGTGCGCCATTGTATGCGGCGCAAGCGCAGCAATTGATAGAGATCAATGTGTCTTCCCGCGTCTGTTTCTTCCGCCGGGCGCCTTCGCATTGACGTGCACTCCCGCTACCTGTATCCGGACGAAAAAGTAGCATGTAAGGCCTCTTTTTGCTAACATCCTCCTACTTGCGCTGGTGTTGCCGGGCGCAGTATTGGGAGACGCGCGCGTAGTTCAGTGGTAGAACGCTGTCCTGATAAGACAGAGGTCGAAAGTTCGATTCTTTCCGCGCGCATATGAATTACAAAATCATCGGTGGCAAAAAGCTCTCGGGCACGGTGCAAACCAACATCTCAAAAAATGCGGCGGTCGCTTTGCTTGCCGCATCGCTGCTTAATCGCGGTGAGACGATTTTGAAACGCATGCCGCGCATCGAAGAGGTCAAACGCCTGATCGAAGTGATGGAAAGTATTGGCGTGAAAGTCGTGTGGGATGCAAGCGGCGACATGCGCATTACGCCGCCCGCCGCGTTTGATCTCTCGAACATCAATCGCGAATCCGCCGAACGCACGCGATCGATCGCGCTCTTTATCGCACCGCTCGCCCATATGCTCGGTACGTTTGATCTGCCCGCGCCCGCTGGCTGTGAGCTGGGCAAGCGCTCACTCGGGGCGCATATCGACGCACTCGCCAAACTCGGCATCATCGTTACCGGCAACGAAGAGAAGCATACGTATCACGTGGAAACAAAGCAGATGCAGCCGAGCGAAATCATCATGTATGAAGCCTCGGACACCGGCGTGGAGAACGTGCTCATGGCCGCGGCCAAAATTCCCGGCGTTACGACGATCAAATTCGCCTCAGCCAATTACATGGTGCAGGATCTGTGCGTCTTTTTGCAGCACTGCGGGGTCAAAATTGACGGCATCGGCACCTCCACACTCACCGTGCGCGGCGTGTCGCAAATTTCGGGAGAGATGCATGGGCATCCTTCGGAAGATCCGATTGAATCAATGTTTTTCGTTTCGCTCGCCGCAACCACCAAATCCGAAATCACGATCACCCGCTGCCCGGTCGACTTTTTGGAGCTCGAACTGTTCACGCTCGGGCATATGGGCCTCGAATATGAATGGGGCGCGCCGTACGTTTCCGAAAACGGCCACACTGCTCTGCGCGATCTCACAATAAAGCCGTCTGAATTGCACGGAGCGCCGGAAAAAATTGCGCCGCGTCCGTATCCGGGCATCAACATCGATAACCTGCCGTTTTTTGTGCCGCCCGCAACGCAGGCAAATGGCGAGACGCTCGTGCACGATTGGGTCTATGAGGGCCGCGCGCACTGGTATCTCGAAATGAACAAACTTGGCGCGCAAATCGAGTTGCTCGATCCGCATCGCGTACTGATCAAAGGCCCCACGCCGCTGCACGCGGCCGACATCAAAGCGCCGCCGGCGCTTCGCCCTGCGACACTCCTCCTTATTGGCATGCTCGCCGCAGAAGGGGAATCAATGCTGCGCGATGTGTACCCCATAGGCCGCGGCTACGAAAATTTGCACGAACGACTGAAGACCCTCGGCGCGTCGGTGGAGGCGGTTGATTGACAGGTATAAAAATTTACTATATTATATTTCCTCGAGTTCATTGAAACTTGGAGGATCCAGTGGCTGAAGTTCCCAAAAAGTTCGGCGATGAT
>DATMZK010000079.1:0-3116 GCA_035560295.1 Minisyncoccota bacterium
TTTGCGCCGTGTTTGCACCCTCGGGAATGCGGATGCGGAGCGGCTCAAGGCCGTAGGCGCCGACCGCAACCGCGTGCGCTACCGTAAAAATGTCTTCCGGCTGTTTGAAAAGATAATCGCCCGCATGCAATTCGCGCTCCCTGCCGAGGATGGTGACGATGATGCGAAACGCAAGCGGCGAGCGGATCACGCCGTCTTCGTACAAAGAATTCGCAATCTGCGATACGCTCTGTCCCTGCGAAACGGAAACGAGCTCATCAGTGGGAAACGAATCGGGCGGCTGGATCACATAGACGTAGGCAAGAATGGCAATAATGCCGACAACGACCGTGATAATGATCGTGCGGCGGTTGGTATGCTCGCGCCAATGAGTCGAGAGCGTCGCAATCGTGCGATGCATTGTTTCAAACGCCTTTTCAAGTTCTTTCTTAAAGTCGTCCATGCGCTACATCGGCAAGTTGCCCGGCGGTTCGGCTTTCTTCGCAGGAATGCGCTCGACTCCTGGGCTTGCGACGGCACGTGAGAGCGGATGCCACATGGTCGCGAGCTCTTCGTTGCTCATGATATTGGTCGGCAACTTCCAGGGCGAATGGAAGAACAGGCGTCGACGATACGCATCGATAAAGCGCCGCGCAGCCGTATTCCAGCGAAGATTGCGATAATCCTGCCACGGATAATCAAACGGTGGGTGCCAGCGACGCGGACGCAGCCACGAGGAGTAGTACGGGTTGCCCATGGGCCGCCACATCCAACGCATGCCGTTGTAATAATGGCTGGTCACCTCTTTGGTGGAAACAATCCAACCGCGAATACCGACTTCAAACGGATATTTGAGCATTTGGCGCTCCATAGACTGGATCAATTCCTGGTGCACCCAGGTGGAGGCAGCACGCGGGCCTCGGCCGAACTCCTCGGCTTGTTCCGGTGTGAGGCGAATGAGCGAGTCGATACGCACCTGGTGAACGCCTTCTTCAATAGCCTTTACCCATTTTTTGTTGTCGTTGTCTTTGGGTTTACCGAACACATGCGTCGACGGAATCCCCGCCTCGCGGATAACGATTTGTACCCACATTTGGTCCTCAGGCCGAAGCGACGACATAAACTCGATGGGCTCCGCCAAAGGATCAATCTTAAATTCCTCTTTCGGATCCTTGTTGAGTTCGAAGTCGATGTACGTGAGTATGGGAAACGCGTTGAGGCCAAACTCCCAGCTGCGAGGCCCTGTAGCGCGAAATGTTTCTCGCGGCCATTCAGTACAGTAGCAGTCGTGCTTTGCCGGATCGAAGCGAAATTTGGTCGCGTAATCTTCAGCCTCCACCAGCTCAACCTCTGGGTAATATGCGTAAATCGAACTCTCGACCAGGTCGCGAAAGGATTTCCATGTCCAAATATAAAAATGCACGTCGCCCCCAAACGACGCGATTTCAAACGACCAAAACGGACGCACACCGCCCTGCCACGCGCGGTTGATCACGGTTGTCTCACCCGAGGAGAGATTGAAAGGGATATACGCGAGCTCCATGGCCCGCGGTGATTTGGTGACATCGCGCGGCATTTTTACCTCGAGAAGTACGCCTTCACGGTTTGAAAGATAGTTGGACTGTACGTACCAAATCCAGGTGTTGACCGCGACGTAGTAGCTGCCGATGGGCAACCACACCGGCGCCGTGCCAATAAGCCAGGCAAGGGCGAAGAGTGGCAGGTTTGGAATCTGCAGGGAGAGCACACTCATGAGACCAATGAAAAAAATCCACAGCACCAGGCCGCGCGAAATTCCCCAACCGCCCGCCCACTTCAAAAAATCCGTCAAATCGAACGGATTGAATTTGAAGAACAGATAGTCTTCAAAGAATTTTCCGGCAACCTTGCCGATCGGTTTACTCTTACCGTTTCCGGCCATGCCGGAATTGTAGCATCAATTATTTGCGGGCCAGGGAGTAGCGGCCGTCGGACATGCGCGTAAACGCACCCGATTGCAAATTGACAGCGATGGTGGCGTCTTTGACGTAGCGTTCGCGTTTGACGCGCTCAACGATGTCTGCGCGGGAAAGAGGACCTTCACGTTCGATAATGCCCTTGATGACCTCGCGAACAACGCCCGGTTCATAACCCCACTCCTTAAGCGCGTAGAGGCCGCGACCAACAAGCACGAAGCGGCCGTCTTTGATGAGCTCGTTGTGCGTAGTTGCCGGGTGCGTTTTGCGACCGAAGAGCTTCTCGATGCCCTTTGCAACTTCAGTGAAGTGCATCGGCGAGCCGTGGCGCTTCAACGTGAGGTAGGCAAAGTCGCGGGTGTTCTTGATGCGAACGTGCGGAGAGTCCATGCGGCCCCATTCGCCAAGCGGATTCTTGCCGAGACGTTTGCTGATTGAGAGCCAGCGCACCATCGTTTCCGGCGCGCGGTTTTTGACACCTTCTTGCTTGAGGTGTTTGGCAAAAAGTTCGAGCAGTTCTTCCTCGCTCATCAAGCGATCTGCTTCGATCGATTCGTAGAGCGACGTGAGTGCTGCTTCAACGGCGTCGGCTGCCTGCGCATCGGTGTACCAACGAGTACGGAAGTCGGAATTTTCGCGGCGTTCGTCGAAGTGCTCGCCTACCGTGAGCAAAAACACGACGTGGTTGTTGTCGGCGTCTTGTTTTGCAAGATCCGAAAGAATCGTGATTTCAGCTGCGATGCCACCGAGCGAATTGACCGCGCGCTTCAGGTCTTCGAGGCTCGGCTTGTGCGTGTCGTAGCGGTCGGATTCGCGCACCAGCATGATGCCGTGGTTTTCGATCTGGCGGATGCGTTCGCGCGTGATGCCGTACTCCTTACCGATGGAATCGAGGGTGCGACGTTCGTTCTTGCTGTTGAGGCCAAAGCGGTCGGCAAGCACACGGCGAGAGCGCTCCGGGAGTCCCGCGAGGAGGTCTTTGGTGACGTTTTTAGGTTGAAAACTAAGCATAAAATGTGTGTTCTCTGGTCGGCTGTATATACCGTCGTTATGTTATAACAAACCCTGTATAATCTGTCAAATGGGTCTTTTCCCCAGTCAAAACACAGCTTCAGCGCATATCAGGCCATAAGCGGAAATACCTTGCGTGTTAAAATCGCCCCATGGCGCCTGTAAACCCTC
>DATMZK010000080.1:0-3962 GCA_035560295.1 Minisyncoccota bacterium
GCAGGGGCTCGTAGCGCTCGGCTGACCTTGGGCGGCAGAAGAGGCCGGAGCACTTGCCGGTGTCACGCCAGGCGCCGAAGAACTTTGGCCTTGAAATGTAGCGGTGTCGCCCTGCAAATGTGCTCCGATACTTGAACCATACTGACTCTGATTGATGGCGCCGCCGATCGATGGTGGCGCTCCGCTTTTGCCCGCAACACAGGTCATCGGGCCATAGGTGCTCGGGTCGCTCGAGCCGCCGCCGGGATTCGGGCCGCCCATGGAGCCTACAACATACGTGACGCTTCCAGGCGGCAATTTTTCGGTGCTACCCGCTTTGGGAACTGGATTCGGCCCTTTGATCACGGTGATGAGTGGGCTGCTGCCGTGTTCGAGCACCTGATATTCGCACCCAGGCACGCAATTTGATTGGAGCGCGTCGGCAGTGTTTTTTGTACCGGTGGTGCAATAGGCTTGCTGCTCTTTGGTGACTCCTGCGGGCGCGGCGGCCATCGCCGTCATGGCGGTCGGCGCGATGAACGCCATTTGATCCGGCGCATGCTGATCGCCCAAAATACCGATGCCTACGATCGAGACCGCAACGAAAATAGAACCGAAAATAAGCCCGGCATCAGTTACCGGCTTGTGTACCTGCATACCTCCATCGTACCGCACCGGAGAGGCGCGGCTCGAGGCGCTTGTTTACAACTCTACATTTTCTCTGGCGCTGGAATGCCGAGGAGCCACAAACCATTTTTGAGCGTGCGACGTACGGCGTCCGCAAGCGCCACTTTGTGCGGCGCAGCTTCGGTACCATCCACAATTGGCACGCGCGCATACCAGCTGTTGAATTCCCCCGCGAGCTGCAGGAGATAGGTGGTGAGCAAATGTGGTTCGAGTTCTTCTGTTGCGTACGCAACGATTTCGGGAAAGCGGTGCAGGAGCCTCGCGAGTGGTTCGGGTTCAGCATTGTGCGCAACAGCGATTTCCACGCCCTCAGCCTGAGCTTTGGCGACGACCGCATGCGAGCGTGCATGCGCATATTGTAAATACGGCCCCGAGTCGCCGTCGAGGCTAAGCGCTCGATCGCGATCAAAAATAATATCTTTGTGTGAAAGCTGCCGTAGAATCTGATATTTAATCGCAGCAACGGCAATCTGCTGCGCGAGCACGTCGGCATTTTCAGCGCGACTCTCCGAGGCGCGCTCCTTGGCCGCCTCTGCCAAATCAGCGATCAAATCTTCGCCGCGAATAATGTTGCCGGTGCGCGACGACATCTTTCCTTCGGCAAAACGCAACAGGCCGTGCGTGCGAAATGTGAGTTTGCCCGAGAGTTCCGGCAGCGCAAGTTCGGCTGCCTTCATCGCAACATCGAAATAATCTTTTTGTTCGTTGGCGGTGATGGTGATTGTGCGATCAAAATCAGCAGCGTCCTCTTTTAGTTTCGCAAGACCGAGTTCTTTGGCTTCGTAGGTGGGCAACCCTGCTTTGGTGAGAAAGACACGAGTGTGGAGTCCATGATCTTCGCCGCGGAAAATGGTTGCCCCCTCGCTTTCGACGAAAATATCAGGATGCGCACGAACGATTTCGACGCCCACCGGCCCCGTCGCGCTTTCAAAAAAATAGTGGTCGAATTTCGTGCCGAGGATTTTGTATATCTCTTCGAAATGTTCGAGCGAAATGGTGCGGCCTTTTTCATACAGTGCATTCACCGCCGCGTCACTTTTTTCGTAAATGGTTTTGTTCAACTCATCAATCTTTTGTTTTGCCTCGGCGTCGTTGTCGTACCGTGTTGAGCCTTCTGGATATGCGGCGGAAAGATCTGCGAGCGTCGGATCGCTAATCCCCTTCTCCATCAAAATAAACAGCGCTTTCGCCACATGCAGCCCCACGTCGCCCTGGTAATTGGCACGTAACACGTGGGCGCCAGAAAATTGAAAGAGTCGAGAAATAGATTCACCGATTGCGTTGGGGACGAGATGGCCAATATGAAATTCTTTGAACGGGTTGGGATCGGTGTATTCCATCATGATGATCTTCCCCGCTTCTTCGGCATTGGCGCCCCACATGTCTGTTTTGTTCGCTTCTTCGATCGTACGAGCGAGTGTATCGGAAGCGAGATGGAAATTGATGAATCCAGGCCCGGCAATTTCGATTTCCGCGACGGCATCAATCTCCCCCATCGTCGCAACGAACTTTTCAGCCAAAGCGCGCGGCGGCATACCTGCCTGTTTCGCAAAGGCGAGCGCAATGCCGCTTGCATAATCACCATGCGAAAAATCGTCGGTGTGTTCGAGTGGGACCTGCTCAGAACTCATCTCAACGCCAAGCGAAACCGCAGCACGAGCGAGCGCGTCTTTTATAGAGTCGCGAACCATTGCCAAAGAGTAGCAAAGTTCGGAGAATAAAAAAGAATTTGACCGATCGCAGTATTTACAGTAAGGTACGGCGTTCAACTTTAGGGAGGTTACAGTGTTCCGATTCCATCACAGAGACCTGCTCTTCTTCGGTGTTGGGGCGGTGACGGTTTATTTCGCTTCCGGCCTTATCAGCAAAGCATTGTTCCTGGTCGCGCTCGGCGCCCTCGGCTGGGGCGCCTGGAAATGGTGGAACCGACCGGCCCCCGCCATCCAGCCGACGCGTTAACCGAGCACTTGCGCCCAGTGCGCAACAAGCCCGACTTCTTCACCGAAGTCGGGCTTTTTCATGCAAAAATCTTTGCTCGGAGATACGGCTAGCATCTTTCAATTTCTTATCTATACTCTGATGAGAAAGAGCGGAGAATATACATGTCTGAAGCCACTGTACTGTGCTGCGAAACAATGCGAACGCAGCTGTTCCATCGATGCGCAAAGCATCCAGATCCGTATGACTGTCCAGACGCGCTGATCGTATTTTATCCGAGCGGGAATGTCGGGATACCGATCCGCGACGGCGGTAGCTCGTACAGCAAAATCGAATATTGCCCGTGGTGCGGAACGAAGCTCCCGATCATCGACATGTCCGAAACACCGCCTCGAGGCCCGACGTAGTCGGGCCTTCCACTTTATTTCTCCACATCAACCCCCATCGAACGCGTGTGGTCATTGCAGAAACTGGAGATCTAAGCCGAAAGTGCTAGAGTGAAAAAAGAATAGAAGGAAAGGAGACACACGTGGAACCAGTAAAAAAGCTGTGCATCACCGGCGGCCCGTGCGCCGGCAAAAGCACCGGGCTTGCGGTCTTAAGCCAAAAACTCTCCGATCGCGGTTTTGTGCCACTCATCGTGCCCGAAATGGCGACCCTGCTGATTAGTGGGAATATCAAACCGGATGTGTTCGGCTCTCACGTTTTTCAGACGAGCGTCATCCGTGGAATCAAGGCGCTTCAGGAGATATTCGCCCACGCCGCCCTCGCCAACACGGCCGCACGCACTGTGCTCTTGTGCGACCGTGGTTTCGCGGATTCTGCAGCGTATGTGCCAGGGCGCATCTATCAAACTGCGCTCGAAGCCAATGGTATTGCTTCGGCAGTGGAGGCGCGCGATTCACACTATGATGCCGTGTTCCATCTGGTCTCTGCTGCGATCGGCGCCGAAGCGTTTTACACGACCGCAAACAACGCCGCGCGAAAGGAAACGATCGATGAGGCACGCGCACTCGACGAAAAAACACTGAGCGCATGGATCGGGCACCCGCACTTGCGCGTGATCGACAACTCGACCGATTTTGACGGCAAGATCAAGCGCCTCGACAAGGAGGTGTGCGTCGCGCTCGGTATTCCGGTCCCGCTCGAAATCGAGCTGAAGTATGAGTGCGCGCCTGTTGCCCTTGCGCACCTGCCGGCAAACGCGCAACACATCGACATCGAACAGATGTATTTGGTGGGAGACAGCACGGTGTCGCGGCGCATTCGCAAGCGCGGACAACATGGTGCGTTCACCTACTATTACACCGAGAAGCGCGATGTTTCGCCTGGCGTGCGCGCGGAGAACGAGAGACTGA
>DATMZK010000081.1:0-5566 GCA_035560295.1 Minisyncoccota bacterium
GCGATGTTATCAAAAAAACGCGCACTTGCTTCCTGCATCGGAATCAATACTTCGAACTGGACTGCATCAGGCGCCCAAACAAGCCCGATCTCTATCTGCTTGAAATCGAGCTGACGGAAATTGCACAAAAAGTCGAACTGCCGGGATTTATTCCTGTGTTGCGCGAAGTCACGCATGATCCGGCGTTCAGCAATTTTGCACTCGCCGAAGCCGCATAAATTCTGCGGCACAAACTTAAAACGGAGCCTTGCGGCTCCGTCTTTTTTTATTCTTTCAACAGAGATTACTTCTCTACATCCACACCCATCGAGCGTGCGGTGCCGGCGATGATCTTCATCGCTTGCGGTAAATCTCCAGCGTTGAGATCTTCCATCTTTTCTTTTGCGATATCGGAAAGCTGCGATTGAGAAAGTTTGCCAACCTTTGTCGCCTGCGGTTTGCCGCTTCCCTTTTCTTGGCCGATCGCTTTCAAGATGAGGCGCGACGCCGGTGGTTTCTTGACGATGAAATCAAACGAGCGATCGGAATAGACTTTCATCAACACCGGAACGATCGTGCCCATCATCGGGCGGGTTTGGTCGTTGAATTGCTTCACGAATTCGCCAATGTTGACGCCCGCAGGACCAAGCGCGGTACCAACCGGCGGCGCGGGTGTTGCCTGCCCGGCGGTGATCTGAAGCTTGATCATTTTTGTTACTTGTTTGGCCATACTGTTTTTTGTTGTGGGGGCACTATAAACGGAATATCGTTCTAACTCAAGCGAATGGATTAAACGCGCTGGACTTGATCGGCTTCAAGCTCAACGGGCGTTTCGCGGCCGAACATCGGCACCAAGACCTTCACTTTACCGCGCTCTTCGTCGACTTCGCCGATTTTGCCTTCCAAATCCTTGAATGGGCCGTCGATGATGATGACGGCGTCGCCCGCAGAAAGATCGATCGCGTGACGCACCACGTCGCCCTGCGTGCGCTTGAGGATTTTCTCGACTTCTGCCGGTTCAAGCGGAACCGCCTGATTTGCCGTGCCGACGAAGCCGGTGACCTGCGGCGTGTTGCGCACCACCGACCACGCGTCGTCGGTTGCGATCATCTCGACGAACACATAGCCCTGAAAGAGTTTCTCTTTCACTTCTGCCTTGCGACCGTTTTTGATGCGAATTTTCTTTTCGGTTGGCACAATGACGTTGAAAATTTTATCTTGCATGCCAAACGACTCGATACGCTGTTTCAAATTTCGCGCAACGGCGTCTTCATAACCCGAGTACGTGTGAATCGCGTACCAAGCTCGTTCATCTGCGTAAGTTTGTCGTGCCATAAGTATTATTTGGTTGAAGTTGCGATGGTGGCTTGCACAGCCGGCTGTGTTTGTGCAGCGGGAGTGGTGTTTTGCGGCAGGGTATTCAGTGCCTTGGAGAGTCCGGTGGTGAAAAGAAAGTCGAAGAAGCCAAGGTAAAGCGCAACGCCGATAGAGATGCCGGCTACCAAAATGGAGTAGACGATCGTCTGCAGACGCGTCGGCCACGCCACGTGACGCAATTCCGTGCGGGTGTCTCGAAGATATTGTCCAAATCCTCCTGCCATAATGATGAAAATTAGTTGGTGAGAGCTTCCCACGAGGACCCTCTCATTTTAAAACCCCCGGGCGGGGGTTAGGAATAATGTACCAGATTGGGCAGAAAATGCAAGGCTATTGGATTTCGTAGGTAATCGACACGTCCGAGAGAATCGTGTTCTGCCCCACTGGAATTTGCGGGGCTACAGCAGCCGAATCGAGCGCCATACCTGCGGAAGCTTTGGCAAAGTATGGCATCGGCTGGTTGCCGTTTTCGGAAAAGTTCACGATGCGCACGATCGAAACGCCAAGGCTCTTTGCGAGCACCTGGGCTTTTGCTTTTGCATCGGCAATTGCCTTGTCGCGCGCCTGCGCCTCGACGGCCGACTGATCCTCGATCGTGAAGTTGAGCCCGGAAACCTGCGAAGCGCCCTTGCTGCCCACACCCGCCAAAATATCGCCTGCTTTTGAGGTGTCGCGCACTTTCACGTCGAGCGTCTGCGACACCTGGTAGCCGGTCAGTGTTTGGCGGCCCGGCGGGCAGTACACGACATTACTTCCAGCGCCGCCCGATGGTGCCATCACTGGGCACGCGGCATTTTGATACTGATACTGCGGCGAGACGCTGTAGTCGGACGTTTGGATATCTTTTGCATCGATGCCGGCGCCTTTCAGGTAATCGATAATCGCGTTTGCTTTTGTGGTCGCGCTGTCTTGGGCGCTCTTTACGTCTTTTGCGCTTTCTTGCACGGTGACGGAAAACTCTGCAACATCGGGGACCGCAAAAACCTTGCCCTCGCCCGACACCGTGATGGTGTCGCTCGCCGTGATGCCGCTGCCGATGTAACGCAGTTGTTTTATTTCCCCGGCTGCCGCAAACACAAGAAAGACGCCGAGCATAATGAGCGCAAAATATGCCGCGCTGCGCATGCGGTGCGTTGCGGCGATTAGCTTGTCTGCAGTGCGCTCGTCCATACTTCTATTGTAGCAGGCTTCCCATCTGCGCGTAGGTGTTGATAAAGGACGGCAAGATGAAGACGAGTCCGATCAGCGGCAGCACGAAAAGCGCGACAGTGACGATAACGGTCCACAAAATATACTTGCGCGTTTTTTCTGCCGATGCGAAGGTCGCATCCAGTTTTTTCTCTATTTGGTCGAGCCGCTGCCGCAGATCTGCATCTTCCATGCCAATGAGTATACCCTAGCGCTTGTGCGCGTGATGGCGATACTCATGATAGATGAGCCAGATCAGCACGAGATCGAAGATCGTAAGGAGAAGAAGCGCGAGCGAGAGCGTGCGCGTGTAGGTAATGACTTGATACGCCACGAAAAGCGCGAGAACGGCGATCGATGCCGGATACGCCCAGAGCTTGTCGCGCAACAAACCAAACACCAACACCGCTTTGATGATGCCGTGTGAAAGCAGGTAGAGCGCGCTCACGAATTGCGCGTGCGCCGATACCGATCCGGCGAGCGCACTGAGGTGTCGCACCAGAAAGTTGTCCGGATCTTCGACAAGTTCGGCGGCGGCAAATGTTTGCACGATTGCCGCAACGTTTACAAAAAGTAACAAAAAGCCCAAAGCGAGTTCGAGCGCCGCATTGACGGCCTTGATGATGACACCGAGTTCAAAGAGTCGATGCAGTCCTTTTTCTTGTGCGGGAGTGGCCATATATTATTCGGGAAGTTTTTCGGTAAAGAAAAGGGCGCGCTCGTTGGGCAACAGCCATTCGCAAAAACAAAAAATGGTGTAGGTGATGAAGAAGGCAGCGGCAACATCGATCGAATAGTGCAAATGACCGAGGAGTACGATGATTGCAAAATACACCGCCCACGCCAGAAACATCATGCGAAGCCCCTTCTCGCGCCAAAAAATGAGCGCGAAGAGAAACGGCGTCCCCGCGTGTCCGGAAAAAAAGAGATCGCCGCCAAAAAAAGCTTTGGTGATGGTCGGGCCAAACTGCACTGCCGCTTGCTGAGCAAAGGGAGCAATGTGCGTCAGCGAGGTGAAGCCGGATCGCACGATCCAAAAAATACCGAGCGAATACAGTGTGAACGGAATGCGTTTGGGATGCGCAAGGAGAATAAACACGACGACGCCGATGAAAAGAAAGGTGCCGTAGACGAAGAGCCCGTCCACGTCAAACACGCGGACGTTGGAGAGAACGATATCGGTCACCGAGTTACTCACGCTCTCGGTTGCATATTGAATGGCAAGAAGGTTGACTCCAAAGCAGAGAGTCAAAAATAGGAAGGAGGAGAAAATCGAGAAGCGAAAGTGCCGCTGCGCCACGGTATGGCGATAACGCCTTGCGATCTCCCGATGCGGCTCGTTGTGGCGATGCAGCGGTACCGCCTCAGGGCTTTCGGTCATATTTTGATTATATACCTCCTGCGGGACAGTGAGGCACGGGGTATACTGCGATGAATGTCGGTCGACCACGTCACGCACCTCATCATTGTCTATCGATACTGGATCATTATTCCCCTTTCGTTTGTCGAAGGTCCGATCATCGCGTTCGTGGCCGGCACGCTTTCCTTCCTCGGTTATTTCAATCCATATCTGATGTTTGGCATTTTTTTGGTGCGCGACATCGTGCTCGATAGCCTCATGTACGCGGTCGGCCGATTTGGCGGACAAACGAGATTCGCCCAAAAAACACTCGCACGCATCGGCGTCACTCCCAAACACCTCGGCGAGATACATCGCATGTGGGAACGACACGGATTTCGCACGATGTTTTTCAGCAAACTTTCGTATGGCGTATCGGCGGCGTTTTTGATCGTTGCCGGACTCGTGGAAACATCGTTCAGCCGGTTTCTCATTTTCGGTATCTTGGTATCACTCGCGCAATACGGCCTCCTCTTTGTGCTCGGCTACTTTTTTGGCAGCGCGCTCGGTACCGTCTCCAACGTATTCACCTATGTGCAATACCTCGTACTCGCCGCGAGCGTGGTCGGCATCGGCTGGTATGTGTTTACGCGATTCATTCGCAAAGAGTTCGACAAGGAGCGCGACGCCGAACAGCAATAGTATGCGCATCGCGTTTTGTTCCGATCAGTATCTACCGATGCTCAGTGGCTTGGTTGATTCGCTCGAAACACTTGCGCAGGAATTGCGCACACAGGGTCACGAAGTGCGCATCTATGCTGCAAACATGCCGGGCACAGTGCCCAGCGAACACGTATTTCGTTTTCCCGCTTGGGCAATTCCCGGCACCAAGGGCGGGGCGATTTTTTCGCTACCCTTCGGCGCGATGCGCGACATTCGCAATTTCAAACCCGACGTCATTCACACCGAGCTGTTCGGCGGTGCCGGACTTTTCGCCTGGTACGCAGCACGAAAACTCCGCGTGCCATTGGTGGGCACGGATCACACCTTCCCCGCCGACTATCTCTATGGACTCAATTTCCCACCTTTTCCGTATCTGGCGCGAAAGTATGCCGCGTGGTACTACGGCCGCTGTGATGTTGTGACCACGCCGAGCCGCTCGCTGCTCGAAGAGCTGCGCGCGTACGGCATGAAAAAACCCGGCAAGATTATTTCCAATCCGGTTGCGCATCAATTCTTGCCGCTTGCAAACAAACTCGAGTTGAAAAAGAAATTCGATATTGCAGAGCGCGCAATCGCGGTGTTTGGCCGCATCGCGAAAGAAAAAAATCTCGATGCCGCGCTCGAGGTCTTCGCAAAGATTTCCGAAAATTCCGACGCGCAATTGGTTTTCATCGGCGACGGACCATACCGTGCGGCGCTCGAAGCGCGCACGAGAAGTGCGCGCGTGAAATTTCTCGGCGCGCTGCGCGACCGGCCGCTTGTCGAAGCATTGAACGCCTGCGATGTACTTCTCATCACCAGCACCTCGGAAAATCAGCCGATGACGCTGCTCCAAGCCTACGCCTGCGGCCTGCCGATCGTCGCGGCACAAGCCGGAGGACTTCCCGATTACGTGCAGAGCGGCGTATCGGGTTACGTTGTTCCCCCGTCCGATATCAACCAATTTGCCGAACGTACCCT
>DATMZK010000082.1:0-2812 GCA_035560295.1 Minisyncoccota bacterium
ACGAAGTACGCGACGCAGAGATCGCCGCAAATAATGATGCATATAGCGACTCCAATTTTTTCTACACCGGCACTGTCATTTCTTCGGCTCTTCGTGCCAACATTACGCTGCCCAAAGAAGTCGGATGGGACGCAAATCCGTATGGTGGACATTCACTCGAAGATGCGTACCTTGCCAACGCCGCACCGCGAATAGCGGGCGATATCAGCGCGGCTTTGAATATGCTTTCGGTGCCGTCGCAACAGGATGCGGCAGATCCCGGCGGCGGTTGCTTCACTCCGCCAACTCCAGGGATTGCATACACGACCGAAAAGACGCTCCTTGGTGTTGCTGATACCTTCTACACGCCTGCCTCAGATCTCCGAGGCGCTGTGGCGAGCGTTGGCAGCGGAATTGCGGGCGCGCTCACTTCAGTTTTTTCTGGCGTTGAAACTGCTTTCCGTTCAAGCAACAGAGCAAATGCCACATCCCAAGTTGCCGCTGCTTCAGGTGCTTTCGCAGTCGCCGAAATTCCAAGCGATGCAGGTGACGCAAATACGACACCGACCCATTCCTCACCTGCCGTCACTGCTACGGCAAACATTCCGGCCGATGACACTTCAAACCCGCCCGCCTCCGTCGTTCCGGGGACGTCGAAACCTCTCGGCGCACCAACAACGCCAACACGGCAACCGTGGATGCAAAATCTTTTTTCCATTACTCCGGGTTTTGGCGGCGGAGGCTCTTCCGTTTCAAATTCTCCCGTTGTCGATGCTGGATTCGCACCGCCTGTACCATCTGTCGTCGCGCTTTCCGTACTTTCTCCCGCAGACGGCTCCGCGTTCGCAAACAGCTCAATTACTTTTGCTGGCACAGCGGATTTTGGCGCGATCATCACCGCTTCAAGCGGCGCGGTGAATGCCTCAACGACCGCCGATCTCAGTGGCGCGTGGCAAATCGCACTCACACTCCCCGAAGGTTCGGCACAAGTTGCTTTCACCGCCGACGATCCCACAGGCGCCAAAACTGAAAACACTGCAACGCGTACGGTGATAGTTGATCTCACGCCACCGGACGCGCCGACGATTTCAATTCCCGCCTGCGCCGATTCTTTTTCGTCGAGCGGTTGCGTCATTCCTATCACGAGCGCCACGGTGCAATGGAATGCCGCAGCGGGCGCGTCTTCCTACGCACTCGCGACAAACGGAATTCCCGGCACGTCGATCGCCGGCACATCGACGACTACGATTCTCGCTAGCGGCGCAACCACAACGCTCGCAGTCGTGGCGTACGACGAGGCAGGCAACGCGGCGACGTCGAGCTTGCTCGACGTCGCTGCCATTTCTCCATCGGTCATCATCAACGAAATCGGTTGGGGAGGGACGGGACCTGACGTTGGGGGAAGCGGCTATACGGGCGATTCGGCCGCGCAGTGGATCGAATTAAAAAATCTTTCGCCCTATGCGATCGATCTTTCTTCGTTTGCCATCGAACGTTCCGGTGGCGCATCGATTCCGCTCTCGGGCACGCTCGCGGCAAAGGACAGTGCGACTCCGTATCGTTTGATCGACACTAAAAGTTTAGCAACTTCAAGTTTCTCAGGTCCCGAAACGACCATCGCATTTACAGCGCTCCCTACCGCTTCCTCCGATCAACTCACGCTCTCGTGGCAGGGCAACACCATCGATCAAACCCCACCAGCAAGTGCTTGTGGTGGCGCGTGGTGCGCGGGTTCGGCGAGTGCTCCGCTAGGGAGCAGCGCATATGGCATTGAGCTCGACACGCCGCTTTCTATGGAACGTGCGAGCGACACGAGCGATGGCACATTGCCCGCGAGTTGGCATACCACCGATTCGTACGGCGTATTTTTTGGAATCGCAAACAACAAAATTTGGGGCACGCCGGATGCAGACAGCAGCGCTGGGCTCGCTGATTCACTCGTCTACTGCGCGCCGACCGATACCGTCACCAATATCGCGAGCGCGAATGAAAATTTTGATCCGGGAACCTACGGCTGCAATTTCCTCTCGCGATTCATTCCGTACCAAGCAACCCGTCTCGGTTGGTTATTCGAAGGTGACGTCGGGTCTTCCACGCCCATTCGCGACAACGATGTGGGCGGTAGGGGCTTGGTGAACACACTTCTTTTCCACGGTGCCTCTGTGATACCGGCGGGCACTGATTCGGGCACGCACTTTTTCTTCACGATTTTCGAAACTCGTTTTCCGGGCGACTCCACCACGTACCACGCGTTTGAGAGTTATTTTGAAACTGGCAGTCCTGCACCACCCAACGGCAGCTACGTGATCATCCCGTTTTTGTATCAGCCATAAAAAGAAACGCCGCCGCGAGGGTACGCGGCGGCGGGTCAGGGTCGAAAGACGTGAATGTGCAGGTTCGCAAACACGGCAGCGATCTGGTCGTCGAAACTGATGGCGATCAACACTGTTACGAGCGCGAAGAGCAATCCGCACAAAATGGGCAACCAATCTCCAGATGGCGAATTTTCTGGTGGCATCATGCGGCTCTCCTGAAACGCAGACGCGTTAGGTAGAAACGTATCCCGGGCTTCGCGCCGAGTCTGAGAATCTCCTCTTCGGTGCCATGCTCGCGCAGCGCCCAGTAGAGCAGAAAGAGGCTAAAGACGCGATGCGCCTCTCCCTCCTCGTTCCGGCAAAAGTTGGCAGACCGCACGATCACGGCCGCGCTCCTATTGGTGCGCAGAAATGTTTTGTACGGCACACTTTCGCGCACGAATGCTCCCTTGAAGCTCGGATCGCGCAGCACCTCCATGCGTGTATAGAGGTGTTCTCTAAAATGTACGAAGTCCGGC
>DATMZK010000083.1:0-3197 GCA_035560295.1 Minisyncoccota bacterium
ATCGGCTCGATCGTCTCCGACGATCGCACCGGCACGGCCTGGCTCGGCAGCGGCAATTCAACTATTTCGGGCTATCAAACGCGCGTCGATTCGTACGACGAGCTGCAAGCAACCAATCCGCCGCCGTTCACACCTGCCGCGTCGACCGACTACCATTTTGTCCTGTGGGAAGAGAAGTAATAGCGGAACCCCCGGCGGCACCTTTTTGGAACTCACCTGTTTGCTTCGATGGAGTTTCTAGTGGCGGCGGACGAATTGCTTTGCGTTCGCACGGTTGGCGATGTTCCAAAAAAGTGCCGCCGGGGCTTCCTGCCGGGGGTTGGGGAATGGCGTGATAGAATCGCGGAGTGAAATCAATCATCGTTGCCAACTGGAAAATGAATCCGCCCACGTGGCGCGAGGCGAAGCAGCTCTTGGAGGCGACCAAAAAGGCGGCAAATGGGGTGAAGGCCGATATTATCGTCGCACCGCCGAGTATTTTTTTGAGAGAACTGCGCGCTTCGTATAAAGGCCGCCAACTTTCCTTTGCCGTACAAAATGTACACACCGAAAAAATGGGCCCGCACACGGGAGAAATTTCGGCCCAGCAGGCGGCCGATTCGGGCGCTTCCTATGCGATAGTGGGGCACTCCGAACGTCGCACTGCAGGCGAAACCAACGACGACACGCGGAGAAAAATGATGATGGTGGTTGCCGCCGGCATGGTGCCGATCCTTTGCGTGGGCGAATTGACGCGCACCCAAAACGCCGATCACCTTCGATTCATCAAAGAGCAGCTGCAGGCAGGGCTTGCGGATGTTTCGGCCGCGAAATTGTCGAAAGTGTTGATCGCGTACGAACCGCTGTGGGCAGTGGGAGGCAGTGAAGCAATAGAGCCGCGCCAAATGCATGAGATGGCGATCTTCATTCGCAAAACATTGGTGGAGTCGCATGGTGAAATGGCGCACAAGGTGCGGATTTTGTACGGCGGCTCTATCGACGCGGGAAATGCCGCGGGCATGCTCGAGGGCGGCGATGTCGTTGGGCTGCTTGTCGGGCGCGCGAGCGTCGACGCTATGCAATTCTCCTCGCTCCTGCGCGCAATTCAACAAGCATGAAATGCGTCGATGAACTTTCTGCCGAACAGCTGCGTGGCAAGCGCGTGTTGGTGCGCGCCGGGCTCGACGTCCCACTCGATTCTTCCGGCGAAGTTGCGGATCTTTTTCGCGTGCAGCAGGCAAGCGCGACACTGAAATTTCTTTCGGAGCGCGGTGCTCGCGTGATCGTGCTCTCTCACATTGGGCGCGATCCGGGCGAGAGCAATGCGCCGGTTGGCCGCGCGCTCCAGCGCCATGTACCAGCCGTATTTATTCCCGATCTCGTGGGCAACATCGCACAAGAGGCAGTCGCCGCTATGAAAGACGGCGACATTGCGCTGCTTGAAAACTTGCGACGCGATCCGGGCGAAACCAACAACGACGAGCAATTTGCAAAGCGTCTCGCATCATTTGGCGACCTGTACGTCGACGATGCCTTCTCTGTGGCGCACCGCGCGCATGCCTCAATAGTCGGCATTCCCAAATTTCTGCCGCACTATGCGGGTTTCCTCATGTGCGAAGAGGTACGCCAGCTCGATATTGCCCGCACTCCCGAGAGTCCGTCGTTTGCAATCCTCGGCGGTGCAAAATTTGAGACCAAAGCACCACTTATCGACGCACTCCTTGCCAATTACGGACACGTGTTTATCGCTGGCGCGCTCGCCAATGACGTCTTCAAAGCGCGCGGGCTCGAAGTGGGTGTTTCGCTCGTATCAAAAGAATTACCAAGTGCGAGCGTGCTCCAACACCCGCATTTTCTGGCCCCGGTCGACGTCACCGTTGAGCGCCCCGACAAACAAGCGCGTGTGAAAAAGCCGCAGGAGGTTGCAAAAGACGAGCGCATCGTCGACATCGGCCCTGATTCGATTGCAGAAATCGCGCCACTCCTCTCGCAGGCAAAATTTATTCTGTGGAATGGTCCGACCGGTCTGTATGAGGGCGGCTATGTGTCGTGGACGCACGCGATTGCGGAATTGATAGAAAAAGCAGTTGCGGGAGGCGCAAAAGCGGTGATCGGCGGCGGAGATACTATCGCCGCGATTCAGGAATCGGGAGTGCCCGAAGACAAGCTCGGATTTCTCTCAACCGGCGGCGGCGCGATGCTCGAATATTTATTGAAAGGTACGCTGCCTGGTATTGAGGCGTTGCAATAACATCTTATTTGCTCGCAACGACGCGGGCACAGCGTGGGGAAAAGTATTGAATACGCTGGTCATCGGTGCTACTCTCAAAAAGAGACAAGCAGGGGAAATGCGATGTTCGATGGCGTTTTTTCGTCCCGAGGCGAACTAGAGGGGCAATCGCAACAATCGGTCTTGAACGAGGAGGTGGAACAAACGGTTTTTTCAAACCTCGTATTCGCATCGGCGTCTATCGGCCTCATCGCCTTTATTCTCTACCAACTCATCGATATGTTGCTCCATTGTTGGGAGTGAGCTTTGCACTTTTATTTCGCGACGGCGCCCCTGGACGCCGTCGTTTTTATTGGAGCGCGCGTTGGATTTTTTCTGCAATCGGGGCACCCTCTTCTTTTTTGAGTGAATGATGTGGCCACAGTGTGAGGCCGTCGCCGCGGAAGCGCGGGATGAGATGCACGTGCGCGTGATCTACCACCTGGCCGGCATGCTCGCGATTGTTCATAAGGAGATTAACGCCGTGTGCGTCCGTGCCGTTCTCGACTGCCGTTGCCACCTTGCGCACCGTTTCCTGCACGCTGCTCCAAAGTGCCCCAGGCATGTCAAAAATGTTGGCGACGTGCTCTTTGGGTATTACCAGCGTGTGGCCTGCATGCACCGGGTTGATGTCGAGAAAGGCGAGTGTGTCCTCGTCTTCGTACACTTTGTAGCTGGGCAATTCACCCGCAACGATTTTGCAAAACACGCAGTCTGAACTCATCGTTGGATTGTATCTCACTGTATCTATAAAGTGAACGCCCCGCGAACTTGGAATCGGCGGGGCGTTGTGTTAGCGACAGGAAGCCAGCGCGGTCTCGCTTCTTCCGGGAAGCCAAGGCTGAAAGAAACCAGGATGGTATCGTGGCGGTTCCGAGAGCACGCGTATAAACACCGTGCTTCCTACCACAGGCGCATGCTCGCATGTGCCGATTGCCGAATAGGTGCT